>JAJOKZ010000005.1 GCA_021129555.1 Minisyncoccota bacterium | reverse complement strand
CTTTTCAAAGTAATTGTTGCCTATGAGCCTGTTTGGGCAATTGGAACAAACAAACCTTGTAAGATAGACGATGTTTTGACGGTTTCAATTTTTATCAGGAAGATGTTTTCAACTCTTTTTGGTTTTAAAAAACCAGAGCTGATAAAAATTCTTTATGGGGGAAGTGTAAATTCAGAGAATGCAAAAAAATATGTAGAAGAGGCAAGGGTTGATGGATTGTTAGTGGGGGGTAAATCTTTAGACGGAGAAGAATTTTTAAGAATTGTTTCATCTTTTTATTAGTAACAATTGGCGGAGGTCGGACCTCTGGCATTGAAAAAGTTGAAAGTTTTTGATAGAATGCTTAAAAGTTTATGGAAATAGATATTTTGAAAGGAAAATTTTATAACCCAACAAAAGGAAACCTTAATTTTGATCAGGTAATTAAGGAGATTTTTTCTTTTATGAAAGATGAACCGGAGAAGGAATATGAGATAGTTGTGGGATGCGATTCTTCCTCAGGACAGAATCCATATTTTCCTGTGGCAATTGTAATTTTAAGAAAAAAGGCAGGGGGGAGGTTTTTCTTGAAAAAAATTAAGTATCATAAAAAAAAATTTTACAACCTCCATCAAAGAATTCTGGAAGAAATATATCTTTCTTGTCAATTGGCTTTGTTATTGAAAGAGAGGATTGAGAGACAGATTAAAATTTTAAAACCAGAACTAAATTATGAGTTCAAATATATTCACGCAGATGTTGGGGAGAACGGGGTAACAAAGGATATGATAAAAGAGGTTATCGGTTTAATTAGAGGCAATGGCTTTGAGGCAAAAATTAAACCCGAGGCATTTGCAGCATCTGTGGTGGCGGATAGATTTAGTTAAATGTATTATGAAAATGACAAAAACAAAAATTCAAAAGATAAAGGAAATTGCTAAGAAATATAAGTTGGCATTGATTTTACTTTTTGGGTCGCAAGTAGGGGACAAGAAATTTCTCCACAAAGAGAGCGATTTTGATATTGGAGTGTTGGGGCAAAGAAAAATTACTCCAAGAGAAGAAATTAATTTAACTTGCGATTTTATAAAATTTTTTAATTCTAACAAGGTAGATATCGTTGATTTAAGAAAAGCAAATCCTTTGTTGTTGTACGAAATTTTTAATAGCCATAAAATTCTTTTTTGCAAGGATAAAAATGTTTATGAGGCCTTTAAAATTTATGCCCAAAGAAGATATAGGGAGGCAAGGGTTTTGTTTGAATTAAGAAAAACTTTGTTGAAAAAATTTTTAAATAAATATGCTAAATAAAGCTTTTATTGAACAAAAATTAGATAAAATTAAAAATTACTACAAAGAATTAGAAAAAATTTTAGAGATAGAAGACAGCCAGATTATTGAAAATACAATAAACCTAAGAGCAATTGAAAGAATTTTTCAGTTAATTGTTGATGAAATGATAGATATAAACCTCCATTTAATAAGAGAACTTAATTTATCTTCTCCGCAAGATTTTCAAAGTGGTTTCGAGATATTAGCAAAAGGGAAAATTTTGCCTTATGATTTTGCCAGAAAAATTGCGCCGGTTGTTGGGTTAAGAAATCGCTTAGTTCATAGATATGAGGAAATTGATAGAAAGTTTTTTTTGAGACAAGTAGGGGAGGAGAGGGAAGATTTTATAAAATACATTCGCTATATTGAGGAATTTTTAAATAAAAAATAGGCCTATCTCATAATCTATACAATGACAAATTCCAACTCTTTGCGAAAACAATTTTTAGATTTTTTTGAAAAAAGAGGGCATAAAATTGTGCGGTCTTCTTCTTTAATTCCAACAGACCCCTCTGTTTTATTTACTACCGCTGGAATGCAGCAATTCAAACCATATTTTTTGGGCGAGAAATCTCCATATGGTAGAGATGTTGCCAGTTGCCAAAAATGCATCAGAACTTCGGATATTGAGAGCGTTGGAGATGCAACTCATCTAACTTTCTTTGAAATGCTTGGAAATTTCAGTTTTGGCGGATATTTTAAAAAAGAGGCGATTTTATATGCTTGGGAGTTTCTAACAAAAGAATTAAGTCTACCAGAAGATCCGCTCTGGATTACATATTTTAAAGGGGAAAGAAGTATCCCCCAAGATTCAGAATCAAAAAGAATTTGGAGAGAAATTGGCGTGCCTGATACAAAAATTTATGGTTTTTCAAGAAAAGAGAATTTTTGGGGGCCAACAGGAATCGAGGGGCCCTGTGGTCCAACAACAGAAATTCATTTTGATTTAACAAAAAAACCTTGTCAGAAAGGAAAAGATTGTATTCCAAACTGTGAGTGCAAAAGATTTGTTGAGGTTTGGAATCTCGTTTTTAATGAATATTATCAAGACCCTCAAAAAAATTTAAAACCCCTAACTCAAAAAGGGGTAGATACAGGGATGGGGCTTGAAAGATTATTGGCAATTGTTAATCAAAGAACTGATTTATTTGAGACAGATCTTTTTTGGCCTATAATTTTGGAAATTGAAAAAGAGACAGGAAAAAAATATCAGGGAAGCAAGACATCTTTTAGAATTATTGCAGACCACATAAAAGCAGGAGCATTTTTAATAGCAGAAGGAATATATCCATCAAAAGAGGAAAGGGGCTATATTGTAAGGAGGCTTTTAAGGAGATCTCAGAGGTTTGCAAGACAGATCGGTCTTTCAGAGGCAGGTTTATTAAAATTGGTTCCAAAGATAATTGAGATTTATAAAGAAACTTATCCTGAACTTGAGAAGAAACTTGAAGAGATAATGACTGTAATGCAGAATGAATTTGAGAAATTCGCAAAGACAATTGAGAGAGGAACAAAGGAATTTGAAAAATTAGCAAAATTAAGTAAAAATATAATTGAGGGAGAGAAAGCATTTTATTTATATGAGAGCTTTGGTTTTCCTTTAGAGTTAATCGAGGAGATGGCAAGGGAGAAAGGGATCAAGGTAGATAAATCTGGCTTTTTTTCTGCCCAAAAAAGACACAAAGAAGTTTCAAGAAAAGGGGCTCAAAGAAAATTTGGAGGAGTGGGGATTGAGATGTTGGAGGCAGAGGCAGACAAAGAGAAAGTTACAAAACTTCACACCGCAACCCATCTTTTACATCAGGCATTGCGAGAAGTTTTGGGAGAAGGAGTGAGGCAGATGGGGTCTGATATAAGTCCTGAGCGTCTTCGATTTGATTTTTCCTGGCCCTCTAAGTTAAGTGAAGAAGAAATAAGAAAAGTAGAGGAGATTGTTAATCAAAAAATTAAAGAAGATTTGCCGGTGACAAAAAAAAAGATGAGCTTTGAAGAAGCACAAAAAATTGGGGCTTTGGCCTTTTTTAAAGAAAAATATCCAGAGAGAGTTTCTGTATATTTTATTGGAGATTTTTCAAAAGAGATATGCGCAGGGCCCCATGTTGAAAGGACAGGGTTTTTAGGGAAATTTAAAATCATCAAGGAAGAATCTGCTGGAGCAGGAATTAGAAGGATAAAGGCAAAATTGGAGTAAGTTGTTGAGGGTCGAGTTATTGAGTTATTAAGTGAGTAAGTTAAATTTATGGCAAAAATTAAAATTTACGATATCAAACCCCCAAAAAAAAGACAGGCAAAAATAATCTCTCAAGAAAAAAAGAGAAAGATTCCTTTTAAAAAGTTTTTGTTTGTTTTGCTTGGGCTGATTTTGGTTTTGATTTTTGCAAGAGAATTTATATATGCCTCAAGAGCAACAATTGAAATTTGGCCAAAAAGTGAAAAAGTTACATTTGAGGTGTTTTTGACCGGAGAGGAAAACCTTGAGGATATCAATTTAATAACCCAGACAATCCCCCTGAGTAAGTTAGAAGAAACCTTTACAATTTCTGAAAAATTTTCTTCAACTCAAAAAGAGATTAAAGAAAGGGCAAAAGGAACGATTAGGGTATATAATAAATATCATCTACCCGTCACCTTAATTGCTAAAACTAGATTTCAGTCCGCAAGTGAGCCTCCAAGAGTTTTTTTGGCCACAGAGAAATTTACTATTCCTGCAAATGGATATACAGATATTGAGGTAGTGGCAGCAGAGGCAGGAGAGGAGTACAATATTGAGCCCACATCTTTTTCGGTTCCGGGTTTAAGAAAATATTCTCCAACCCTTTTTTACAAAGTTTATGGAAGATCTTTCTCGAAGATGAAAGGAGGAAGGATGACAAAGGGGTGGGTAATTACAGAAGAAGATGTAGAAAATGCCAAAAATACTCTTTTAAAACAGATAGAAAAAGAGGCATTGGCAAAATTGAGCCAGAAAGCAGGTAAAAATTATCAAATTTTGGAAAAGACCTTAAACACAGAAGTTCTAAGCACAAATTTGCTAGATGCCCAAATTGGGGATGAGAAAAAAGACTTTCTTTATCAGATAGAAGTTGAAGCAGAAATTTCTGCTATTAAATTTGACCATCTTTTAAAATTTGCAAAAGAGTATATTAATTCAAAAATTCCACCTGAGAAAAATTTATACCCAGGGAGTCTTTTGCTTACAAATATTCAGAGCAATGTAGATGTGGAAGGAACAGTTACAATAGATGTTGAGTTTGAGGGAGAAATTTATTCTCAAATTGACAAAGAATCACTTAAAGAGATAGCAAAGAGGCAAGAAGTTAAGAATATAAAAAAGTATATTCGAGAGATTTATCCAGAGATTAAAAAAGAGCCAAATATTAAATTGAGTCCCTTTTTTGCAAAGAGAGCCCCAAGAGATCCCTCAAAAATTGAGGTCATTTTAAAATTTCAATAAAAACTCTTTACAAAAATAAAAGTTGTTGCTATATTCAAACTCAGATGTCAGGCAAAAAAAATGTTTATAAAACAGAAGGAGTAGTGGTTGAATCTCTTCCAAGTACTACTTTTAAGGTAAGGTTGGATGATGGAAGAGAAATTTTGGCTCATCTTGCAGGAAAATTGAGAATTTATAGAATTAAGGTATTGCCCGGGGATAGAGTTGTGGTTGAAATGCCCTCAGAACACGATAATCGGGGAAGGATAGTATATCGAAAAAAGTGAGGTTGACTATTTGACTAAATGACTAATTGACTGATTGATAACTAAAGGAGAAATTAACTTATGAAAGTAAGACCTTCGGTTAAAAAAATTTGTAAGAAATGTAAAATCGTCCGCAGAAAAGGACGAGTTTATGTAATTTGCGAAAACCCCAAGCATAAACAAAGACAAGGGAAGTAACTCGATATATCGAAATTTCGATATGTCGATATTTCGAGAAAAATTATGGTAAGAATATCAGGAGTAACATTGCCAGAAAATAAACAAATGGAGACAGCCCTTACTTATATTTATGGGATTGGTTTTCCATTAGCAAGGAAAATTCTAAGAGAGGCGGGAGTTGATAGATATAAGAGGGTAAAAGAATTAACCCCAGAGGAGATTAAAAAAATTCAGGAAATAATAAATAAAAATTATAAAGTTGAGGGAGAGCTAAGAAGGGAGGTGATGTTTTCAATAAAAAGGTTAAAAGAGATTAAATGCTGGAGGGGGATAAGGCATATAAAAGGTTTGCCAGTAAGAGGACAGACAACTCGGATCAATTCAAGAACTGTGAGGGGAAATGTGAGAAGAACAGTTGGCTCTGGTAGAAAGCCGCCACCAGCACCTAAATAAAAAGAACCAAGAACCAAACTAAAATAAAAACATGGGAAAGAAAAGGGTTATCAAACAAACAGAGGAAGAGGTTTTAAAGGAAAGAGAAGAGGTAGAGTCAAAGATTCAAAAAGTTGCAATTCCAACCAAAATTACCCCAAAGGTTCCAAAGGCCGGTGTTCTTCATATTGCCTCCACTTATAACAATACCTATCTTACTTTAACAGATTCAAAAGGAAATGTTTTAACCTGGGTAAGTGCTGGAAAAATTGGTTTCAAAGGTACAAAAAAAGGAACCCCTTATTCAGCCGCAAAGGCAGCAGAAGTTATGGCCCAGGCAATTGAGAAGTTGAAATTAGGGGAGATAAGAATAAAGGTAAAAGGAATTGGCACTGGAAGAGAATCGGCTTTAAGAACTTTGGCTACAAAAGGAATAAATATTGTTTCAATTGAGGATGTAACTCCCATCCCTCATAATGGTTGTAAAAGACCAAAACCAAGAAGAGTATGATAGAAAATTCAAAATGCAAAATTCAAAATTATTAATGATTGATGATTAGTGAGTAATTTTATGGGAATTGTTAAAAGGCCACAATGTAAAATTTGCAGAAGGGTAGGTAAAAAACTTTTTTTAAAAGGAGAGAAATGTTTAACCCAGAAATGTCCAATGGTGACAAAACCATACCCTCCAGGAATTAGAGGAAAGAGAAGAAGAGGAGGTTTGTCTGAGTATGGAAGAGAATTATTAGAAAAACAGAAATTGAAGTACTGGTACAATTTACAGGAGAGGCAATTTAAAAAGTATGTAAAGGAAGTTTTGGAAGAATCAAGAAAAAAAGGAAAAGATGCAACCCAAGCCCTTATAAGGAGATTAGAATCAAGACTTGATAATGTTGTTTTTAAACTGGGTTTTGCTGATTCAAGAAGACAGGCAAGGCAACTTGTCAGTCATGGGCATTTCTTGTTAAACGGAAAGCCTGTCAATATTCCAAGTATTGAAGTTAAAAAAGGGGATGTGATTCAGGTTAAGCCCTCCTCTCAAAATAAAGATATATTTAAGACATTCTCTCTTTTGAAGTTAAAAAAATACCACCCCCCTTCCTGGCTTAAATTAGACCCCAAAAAAATGGAAGGGGAAGTTGTGGGAGCTCCAACCTTGGAGGAGGCTTCCCCTCCTGCTGAAATTTCATCTATTTTTGAATTTTATTCTAAATAATTAAATTTTAAATTTATGATTCCATTACCTTTGGCTTTTAAAATCCTTCAGGAAAAAGAGAATTACGCAAAATTTGTAATTGAGGGGCTTTATCCGGGATATGGAATAACTCTTGGTAATGCTCTAAGAAGGGTACTTTTATCATCTCTTGAAGGAGCGGCTATAGTTGAGACCAAAATTAAAGGGGTTGATCATGAGTTTTCAACAATTAATGGAGTGTTGGAAGATGTGGTTCATATCTGCCTTAATTTAAAAAAGTTAAGATTTAAGATATTTTCAGATGAGCCAATTAGGGCATTTTTAAAAGTAAAAGGTCAAAAAGAAGTAAAAGGAAAAAATTTTGAACTCCCTCCACAACTTGAATTGGTAAATAAAGATCAACACATTGCAACTTTAACAAAAAAAGATGCGAGTTTAGAGATGGAAATAATTGTTAAAAAGGGGGTTGGCTATGAACCAAGAGAGATGAGGACAAAAGAAAAATTATCTGTTGGGCAAATTCTTTTAGATGCAATTTATACCCCAATTAAAAGAGTAAGTTATAAGGTTGAGAATATGAGGGTTGGGGAGAGGACTGATTTTGACAGATTGTTTTTAGAAATTGAGACAGATGGAACAATTACTCCTCAGGATGCCTTAGGGCAGGCAGTTCAAATTTTGTTGGATCATTTTAATTTTGTTCAGGATTCAACAAAACCCCACATTAAAAAAGAAGAAAAGATAGCAAAGAAGGAAGAGAAAGTTGAGAAAGATGCACTCACACTTCCAATTGATGAGTTGAAGCTCTCAACCAGGACAAAAAATGCGCTTCTGGCAGGTCATATAAAGGCAGTTGAAGGGCTTGTAAGAAAAAAAGAAGAAGACCTTCTTAAGTTAGAGGGCTTGGGAGAGGTGGGAATAAAAGAGATTAAAAAGGCGCTTAAAAAATTGGGCCTGGAGTTAAAGTCATAAAAGATATGCGAAAGAAAAAAAAAGGTAGAAAACTTAAGAGAAAAAGAGATCAAAGAAAGGCTCTTTTGAAAAGTTTAGCCGAGGCCTTAATTGAGCACGAAAGAATTAAAACAACTTTTGCAAAGGCAAAAGAGTTACAACCCTTTGTTGAGAAGTTGACAACAAAAGCCAAAAAAAGAACCCTTGCCAAAAGAAGAGAAGTTTTGGCAATTCTCTCAAAAAAGAGTACAAAAAAACTGTTTGATGAAATTGCTCCAAGATATAAAGAAAGACAAGGGGGATACACTCGAATTTTGAAGTTACCTCCAAGAAAAAGCGATGGATCAAAAATGGTAATCATTGAGTTTGTGAAATAAAATGGCAAAGCAAAATACCCAAACTACAAAAAGAGAAACACATATAATTGATGCTCAGGGAAAATCTCTTGGAGGGCTGGCATCAGAGATTGCAATTTTGCTCCAAGGAAAACATAAACCAGATTATGCTCCCCACAAAGATATAGGCGATTTTGTAATTGTGAAGAATTTTGATAAGGTAAGATTTACCGGGCAAAAGTTAAAAAAGAAAAAATATTATAGACATTCAGGATATTTGGGAGGATTAAAAGAGGAAACTTTGGAGGAGGTATTAAAGAAAGATCCGTTTAAGGTTTTAAGAAGAGCGGTCTTGGGAATGCTTCCCAAAAACAAGCTTAGATCCAAAATGATTAAAAGATTAAAACTTCAATAAAGATGCCAAGAAAGAAAAAGGCAGAAAAAGAAGAGGGCAAAAAGAAAGAAAAAAAAGAAGAAAAAATTCAGTATTTTGAAGGGGTTGGAAGAAGGAAAACCTCTGTGGCAAGGGTTCGAATTTATCCATCTTTAAAAGAGAAAGATTTTATAATTAATGAGAAACCATATCAGGAATATTTCAAAGATCCTTTTTGTCATGAAATAATTTTTGCCTCTTTTAAAATAATAGACAGATCTTTTGGATTTAAGACAACAGTTAAAGTAAAGGGTGGAGGGATAACTGGACAGGCAGAGGCAATAAGGCACGGATTGGCAAGAGCATTAGTTAAATTTAATCCGGAATTTAAAAAGGTTTTAAAAAGAGCCGGATTTTTAACAAGAGATCCAAGAGAAAGAGAAAGAAAGAAACCAGGATTGAAACGCGCAAGACGCGCTCCGCAGTGGAGCAAGAGATAACTATAAACCATAAACAATAAATAATGCTAGGTTAAACCTAGCATTATTAAATATGAAACTGCAAAGGGAATTTTACACAAAAGATACTTTGGTGGTGGCTCAGGAGCTTTTGGGGGAATATATTGTAAGAAAAATAGGAAGGAATAGATTATGCAGGTAAGAAGAGACCAATTTCTTTTCTCAAGATAACCTTCCTCAACTTTT
>JAJOKZ010000030.1 GCA_021129555.1 Minisyncoccota bacterium | reverse complement strand
AAATAACTTAATCAAATCTATGCAAACAAGAGCTGAAAAACTTTTAAATCCCTACAATTATCATTTATCAGCAAAAGTGTTTAACATGACATGTTAAACATAGTGACGAGAACAGTTCTCGTTAGATTTTTAGGTGCGAGGACGGGCCTTGTGTTTGAGGGTTAGGCTTGAAAATAAATTTATTTTATGTTAAATTCACAAGATGGTTGGCACAAAACTTCAGGCAAAAAATTTATCCTTCCAAAAAACAACTCTCCCCAAAAAAGGGAGTATTATTGAGGGTCGGGTGATTGAAAAAGGGCCGGCCTGTGTTTATGTTGATTTAAGCCCCTATGGAACAGGAATCATTTATGGAAAAGAATATTATCTAGCAAAAGATATTATCAATTCTTTGAAAGAAGGAGATTCAATTAAGGCAAAAATTGTTGAGATGGACAATGAAGGTGGTTTTATTGAACTTTCATTAAGCGAGGCCCAACAAGAAATGGGCTGGGAGAAGTTAAAAGAACTCAAAGAGAATTTTGAGACAATTGTTGTCAAACCTGTTGGGGCAAACAAAGGCGGGCTCTTAATAGACCTCTATGGAGTAAGAGGGTTTTTGCCTCTATCCCAACTCTCAATTGAACATTATCCAAGAGTGGAAGAAGGAGACACCCTTCAAATTCTCCAACATTTACAAAAATTGGTCTCAAAAGAACTCGGGGTAAAAATTATTGATGTTGACCCAAAAGAAAACAAGCTTATTTTTTCTGAAAGAGCAGCCGAATCAAACGCAATAAGAGAGATGCTTAAAAAATATAAGGTGGGAGATGTGGTTGAGGCAGAAGTAGTAGGCCTTGCAGATTTTGGCGCCTTTGTAAAATTTCCAGCAATTTCAGAGGAGGAAAAGAAAAAATTAAAAGAGAAGCACGGGGGACCAATTCAACTGGAGGGGTTAATTCATATATCTGAGTTAAGTTGGCAACTAATTAAAGACTCATCAGAGGTGGTGAGGGTTGGGAATGTGATAAAGGCAAAGATTGTAGATATTTCAAAGGATGAAAGGGTCTCTCTTTCTCTGAAAGCATTGGAAAAGGATCCCTGGGAAGGGCTTGAGAGAAAATTTAAAGTTGGAGATGTAATTTCAGGGAGGGTGGTAAGAATTAGCCAAATTGGGGCATTTGTTGAAGTGGCCTCAAAGGTAAGAGGGCTTGTTCACATCTCTGAATTTGGTTCAGAAATTAAAACAAAGGAGGTTTTAAGAGAGGGGGAAGAATATAAATTTAAAATTACAAGTTTCAACCCAAAAGAACATCGCCTCACCCTAAAACCTGTTTTTTAATTATGGATGTTTTTTTAAAAAACCTTTTTAAAAATTTCTTGATAATTGTTTTAATTTTTTTACTTCTTGGAGGTTTGTTTTCTCTTTTCTCTCCTATTGGTATTACCCTTGAGGAAATTCCTCTCTCAAAATTAGCCAGCGATATCACAAACGAAAAAATTAAAAAAATCGAGGTTGTAGGAGACAAAATTTTAGCCGAATATATAGATGGAAAAAGGGTTTTCTCAAAAAAAGAAGCAGGTATTTCTATTTTTGAAACTCTCAATAATTTAGGGGTCCCAAAAGAGAAACTTGCAAAAGTTAATATTGATATTAAAACATCGGGCAATAACTGGCTTATTATTGGCTTCATTATTTTTGGAATTTTGCCGCTTCTTTTATTTGCTTTGTTTTTCTTTTTTATGTTTAAGCAGGCAAAAAGAGGGACAATGCAAACCTTTGACTTTACAAAGACAAGAGCAAGAATTTTTGGGGCAGAGGGTCATCCAAAAGAAAAAATCACTTTCAAAGATGTAGGAGGGCTAAAAGAGGCAAAGGAAGAATTATTAGAGGTTGTTGATTTTTTAAAAAATCCAAAAAAATATCTTCAAATTGGAGCAAGAATTCCAAAAGGAATTCTTTTGGTTGGGCCGGCCGGTTGTGGAAAGACAATGCTTGCAAGGGCAGTAGCTGGCGAGAGCAATGTTCCCTTCTTTCATATATCCGGCTCTGAATTTGTTGAACTCTTTGTAGGAGTGGGGGCAGCAAGGGTTAGATCTTTATTTCAGGAGGCAAAAAAAAGACAGCCCTCAATCATTTTTGTAGACGAGTTAGATGCAATTGGAAAAGTAAGAGGGCCTGCGATTGCTGGAGGACATGAGGAAAGAGAGCAAACTCTAAATCAACTTTTGGTTGAGATGGATGGTTTTGAGCCAAATGACAAAGTAATAGTTCTTGCTGCCTGCAACCGCCCAGATATTTTAGATCCTGCTCTCCTGCGCCCTGGCAGATTTGACAGAAAAATTGTCTTAGATCTATCCGATGTAAAAGAGAGGGAGGAAATTTTAAAAATTCATTGCAAAAACAAACCCTTGGATAAAGATGTAGATTTAGAAGAACTTGCAAAAAGAACGCCGGGGTTCTCAGGTGCAGATTTAGCCAACCTTGTAAATGAGGCAGCAATCCTTGCAGCAAGAAGGAATAAGACAAAAATCACTCAAAAAGAACTATCAGAGGCCTTTGAGAAAGTGCTTTTGGGTCCTGAGAAAAAAAGTAAGGTTTTCTCTGAAAAAGAGAAAAAAATATCTGCCTATCATGAAGCAGGCCATGCGCTGGTTTCGATGCTTTCGCCTCATACAGAACCGGTAAAAAAGGTATCAATTGTTGCAAGGGGTTTGGCGGCCGGCTATACTCTAAAACTTCCAAAAGAGGATAGACATTTTAGGACAAAAAAGGAATTTTTAGATGAATTGGCTGTTCTTCTGGGTGGCTGGTGTGCGGAAAGAATAGTTTTCAAAGATGTCTCAACTGGTGCTTCAAACGATTTGGAAATTGCCTCAAGTTTAGCAAGAAAAATTGTTAAAGAGTATGGGATGTCTGATAAATTAGGGCCTGTTGTTTTTGGAAAAAAAGAGGGGCTTGTATTTTTGGGAAAAGAATTTGGAGAGGAGAGAAATTATTCTGAAAAAACTGCCCAGGAAATTGACAGAGAGGTAAAAAATTTAATTCTCAATGCAAAAAAGAGGGCAAAAAATATATTGAAAAGAAAGAGAAAACTTTTAGATAGAATTGCAAAGGCACTAATTGAAAAAGAAACTTTAGAAAAAGAAGAGTTAGAAAAACTTGTCAAAAGGGGCAAAAAGTCTTAAATTAATTTTAGAAAATTCGGGGATGTAGCTCAGTGGTTAGAGCATCCGCCTTATAAGCGGAAGGTCGCAGGTTCAATCCCTGCCATCCCCATAAGTATCTGGTAAGTTAATAATTACGAATACTTTTGCGTCTTTGTGTAAAAGAAATTTTGCTCATAAACTCATCAACTAATTACTAAATATGGGCGAGTAGCTCAGGTGGCTAGAGCGTGCGCCTTACACGCGCAAGGTCCCAGGTTCAAGTCCTGGCTCGCCCACCTCAGTGTAAACCTTTATTTAAACAACACTATGAAAAAAAAACATTCCCTCCAAGAGATAGAAAATATATTGCGGGACTTAAAACCTTTACTCAAAGAACAGTTTAAAGTAAAAAGAATAGGTATTTTTGGTTCATATTTGAAAGGTAAAGAGAGAAAAAGCAGCGACATAGACATTTTGATAGATTTTTTTGAAGAACCAAGTTTCTTTAAGTTTATCGAGTTAGAAGAATTCTTAACTAAAAAATTAGGAGTTAAGGTGGATCTTGTAATAAAAGATACTCTTAAACCCAGAATTAAAAAAATTATCCTTCAGGAAATCTTGTTTCTATGAACAAACAAAGAGACTTTAAACTTTATATCGACGACATCCTTGAGGCAATTAGGAAAATAGAAAAGTATACAAAAGGGTTCTCTTTTGAGAAATTTTCTGAAAATACTCAAACAATTGATGCAGTAATAAGAAATTTAGAAATAATAGGAGAGGCAGCTAAGAATGTTCCAAAAATAATAAGAGAGAAGTATCAAAATGTTCCTTGGAGAAAAATGGCTGGAATGAGAGATAAGTTGATTCATGAATATTTTGGAGTAAATAAAAAGGTTGTTTGGAGAACTATTCAAGAAGATTTACCTTTGGTGAAGGCGGAAATTAAAAAAATATTAAAATAAATAATTATGCAAATTGTTGAGGAATATTTAAAGAAATATAAAAAAGAAAATCTCCCAGATGTAAGGCCCGGAGATACGGTTAGGGTTTATGAAAAATTTTTTGATGGAAAAAAGGAAAGGGTCCAGGTGTTTGAGGGAGTGGTTATTGCAAGAAAGCACGGAGAGGAAATTGGGGCAACTATCACAGTAAGAAAAGTAATCTCAGGGGTTGGAGTTGAGAAAACTTTTCCCCTGTATTCCCCGGCCGTTGAAAAAATTGAAATTGTAAAAAGGGCAAAAGTAAGAAGGGCAAAGCTTTATTATTTAAGAAGATTGTTAAGTAAGAAAATGAGATTGAAAAGAAAAGAATTTAAAGAGGCAATAGTTGAGGAGGTAGAAGAAAAACCTGAAAAAGAAGAGAAACAAAAAGAGACAGAAAAAGAGAAAGAAGGTGCCGAGGTGGCGGAACAGGGAGACGCGCTGTCTTGAGGGGGCAGTGCCCATTATGGGCGTGCGGGTTCAAATCCCGCCCTCGGCACAAAACAAAAAACCGCCCGCATATATGCGGGCGGTTTTTTACTCCTCTGCCACTCACCCACTTAATCATTCAATCGCTCAACAATTCGATAACTTACTTCAGTATCTCAATATATGTCAAGTGCGCTCCAAACTTTAAGGCCTCCTCATAAGAAGAAAACCAGACATCAATATGGTTCTTTTTTCTGGGACTTAGGCGATCCTCAACCACAAATACTTTATCCCCAAAAATCTCTGGAATTCTAATTTTTGTTCCAAAAGGCAAAAAGTTAGCAGCCACTATCCCATCTCTTACCCTTTTACCTGAGGCAGTAATGTGGGGAGTATCATCTGTCTCCCAGGGAGTTGAGGAATAAGCGGTTACAATTACAAACATCGTCTTTTTTACATCTTTCTCAACAAAATGACTGGTGTTTGCAAGAATGCTGTTATTTTGCAACACTATTACTGAGTCAGACAAAAACTCCTCTTGATCTGAAAGAGATATATCACTTCCGGAGGTATTAACAATTATTGTCTTTGCCCAGAGAAATCCACCTGCAACAAAAAGAAGTAAAAAAGTCAATAAGGGTCTTAAACGAGTACTCATATTTTTGAAGTTTTTCTATTATAACCGCCCAAACGCCCTCTGTCAACTCTAATAGGTAATATGTACCCACATTTGGCGGTTTCTACCAAGATTAGGAATTATTCATTACTTAATAGATTCCGGTAAACCTTCTCAGAATGGTAAAGTGGTAAAGTAAAGAATCGACAAAAGTGTGTACCTAAAACAAATAAAAGATGCTTTTTCTTTTCTGGTCTGCTAACTTGCGTAATATCTCCAATTTATTAATGGTTTAGGAGCACTTTTCTTGCTTCAAAAAAGTTTTGGGCTTGAATTTGAATAACCTTTTCTGCCTCCTCTTGGGTTTTGTCTCTTACTTCACGAACAAATGAACTTACTCGTCCAAAATAAAGAGCTCTTAAAAGTTTAATTACCTCTTCCCTGTTCTCTGGATTATTCTGATAAATATACAACACCTCATAAACTATTTTAGGCCATAAATTAGCATCTATTTTTAAAAATTTTTCCTCAAGAAACATTTTTTCAAGCAAAATTCTGACTTCCTGAGAAATAAAAGGTTTTATAATTTGATAATAAAGCTTAAATTCAGAAATTGCACTCTTCTCAATTTGTTTGTCGTCTAAAATTAGTTCTTGAGAAGGTGTTTGATAACTAACCTCGCAAACTAAAGAGGGACGAACTATTTTAACTTCTTTTTGCCAAAGGTGTTGATTTTTGAACAAAAAATTAAAAAGCGTCTCTGCTACCGCTAAAAACATTGGCCCTAGTTTAGGAGCGCTGGGTTTGTGGATTTTGGCTACTAAATTTACTTGGCCTAATTTTCCTTTATATTTAATAGCGTTTAAAGTCATAAAAATATCAATCCCGTATTGTCTTACCACCTCCTCCCATTCTTGCTGCAACCAGTACTCTGCCATTTCCTTTGAAAAAGCCATATCCCCTCCAATGGGCTGACGAATATCAAAGCCCAAAAGACCATAAACCAAAGGATAACAAAGATGGTTGGTAATTGAAGCATCATATTTATGACGATAGTAAATTGGGCTTAAAAAATCATATCCTTCAAAAACAGCCCCAATGAAACATTTTACCCATTCCGGAGTAATGCTTTTTAAGTCGGCATCAACCGTCATCGCGGCCCTTACCCCTAATTCTTTAATTTTTTGAAAAAAATTGTATAAATTGTTGCCCTTTCCATGGATTTCTATTGGTGTAGAAATATAAATTTTTGGAGTTGTTGTTTTTGTTTCCATAAAAACCTTTCCTGTATTGTCGGGAGAATTGTTGTCAACATTAATTATGACTGCTGATTTTTGGTTAAAATACTCTACCAACCCCTTGTCTATTTGTTTTACCACAAAAGCGATATTGTCTGCCTCATTAAAAGAAGGAATCCCTACTGCAATATCGGCTTTTTTTACATTATCAGGATTAATTTCTTTCATTTTAAACCGGTTAATTCTAAAAATTGATCTGCAATTTTTAATATATCATAGGTCTTCTTTGCGGCTTTAAAATTGTCTTTAATAATCTCTGCCTGTTCCTTTTTGTTTGTAAGTATTTTAACTTGTTTTTCCAACAGGAGTCTGTTCAACTCCAATATTTCTTTTTGGATTTTTTTGTTTTGTAAAATCTTTGCCACCTTTTTAATTCGGCAAAAATCCTTGTCGTTATTTTTTATCTGGGCCAAGTCCTTTCTTTTTCGATTTATGAAAAAATGAGGATAAAGCCACCAAAATTTCACTCCGATTTTTTCAAAATCATCAATTACATCCGGAATTCTACGACCAACAACAATTTTTTTAGCAAACCAACACTCCAAAAATGGATACCCAAACCCCTCTTCTGTGCTAGTCATTATAATTCCCTCAGATATCTGATATAAATCGCCAATTCCAAACTCTTTAATTTTATTCTTGCCAATATATCTCCTTTTTGAAGAGAATGCCCCTTTCGCGAGAATAATTGGGAAATCTACATATTTTTTCAGTTGTATCAGTTTTTTATAATAATTTTTCCCCTGAGAATCGTTAAAATCAATCTTCCCCGAAATAACTAAAATGTAATTTTTTTTGGTTAATTCTCTAATAAAATGGGTTAAAAGGATTGCTTCTTCTATGTTTTTTCTTGGCACTACTCGCACCGGATAAAGTAAAATTTTTATAGAGTTTACCTTGGAGAAAGGAATTCTCAGAAATTTATATATCGCTCTTTTGTCTTCTCTTGTTAGATGCTGGTTAAAAACTGAGGCATCAATGCCGTTTGGCAAATATACAATCTTGCCCGCCTCAATTCCTTCTTGAATTAACTCTAACTTCCGAGTCCTTTTAGGAACAAAAAAGGCCTCAACCCCCTCACCTTTTATGATCTCTTTAATCTCTGAAGGCGAAAAATATGCTTGTAAATTTTTTATATATTTTGGCGAGTTGTTATATAAATCATGAACTCTAAAGAACACTTTTGTCTCTTTTGGTTTATACTTTTTAGCATAAAGAGAGTACCCCAGCATTGCTGGAAGATGATAATCTCCCAGATATGGATTCTCAATTACTGCAATTTTTATTCCTTTGGTAAATTCGGCAAGTTTTTGGGCAATAGCCACGCTTTCTTTTTTAATCTGTGTTTTGGTTAGTTTTTGCTTTTTTGGAAGAAGTTCAGGAATTGCTCTATAAAATGCATTTTTTATAAATTTTTCTTTTATTTCACCTCCAAAAAAACCAATTTTTATTGAAGGATACTTTTTTGAAATTTCCTTAGCCAAAGTTCTAAGAACTGTGTTTACTCCATCCCTCCAGCCAATTCCATAATGAATAAAACAAATTTTTGAAAAACAATTTGAAGGCATATGACTGTAATTTTGTATTATACCACCAAAAACAATGTTTTCCAAATGATGTTAAAAAGCCCAAATATAGCATAGTGAAAAACAATTTGCTAGGTCGAACCTAACAATTATTTTTTTTCTTTTTTTCTTTTACAAAAAGATAAATTCGTCTTCCAAAGATGCCTGCCAGTATCAACAAAAGATTGGTCTGGGGAGTTGTTTGCATCGCCTTTTGTAATATAAACAATCTGACCATTTTTCTCTTTTATTTGGTAAATTCTGTGGGCAGTTGGGGGCTTTGTCTTACTAAAAGGGCCAAAAGTTATAACATCCCCAACTTTATAATCGCTTGCTGGCTTTACCACCACAACCGAGCCTGTCTTAATTGACGGCTCCATTGATCCTGACTGAACCACCAAAATCTTGTAATTTCCGGGTAAGGGCAAAAGTGAGACAACCAAGAACACAATTATTAACCCAATAAGGATCGAAACGATATAATAAGTAATTTTAACTAACTTTTCATTGACACATTTTGTTATGAAATACTATAATCAAATTGATGCTTGAAGAAAAAGATATCCAAAAAATCAAAGAAGAGATCATTAGAGCCGGAATAGAAGTTTTTGCCACCAAAGATGATATATCAGAGCTCCGGCAGGATTTAAACGGCTTAAGAGAAATGGTGCAGGCTTTGGTTCTCTCTGTAGATAAACTGGTTAAATCGCTTGATAACTTGCGAGACGAATATTTTGCTATTAGGCATTAAATTGATCGACACGAGAAATGGATTCGGCAAATTGCAGAGAAGTTAGGGATAAAATTAGAATACTAAATTTCTTCTAACCCCGGCAACTGCGCCAATGATTGCTAAACTAACCTTTTACCTTTCGACCTTTAATTATTGATAAATTCTTTTTTCAAAAAAAGAAAAAGGCCTTTCGTTAAGGCCTATTTTAAATTGTATTTTTTTCTATTCATCACAAACCCTCTCCCTCCCGAAGAGTTATTAGATTATTATCTTGCCTTAACTGAATGAAAATTCTTGTCAAGATAAGTTTTCTACAACTAAAAAGGTGCCCAAGACGGGAGGGAGCCTTGGACACCTTCCAATATAATAACACAAATTTCCAATCCCGTCAACCCATCGTATTAAGTCACATAAAATGTAAGTGAAAAGTCATTGGTTGAGACATTTAAGATGTA
>JAJOKZ010000008.1 GCA_021129555.1 Minisyncoccota bacterium | reverse complement strand
CTTAATTGATGAGAGGCAATTGATAGAAATTCTGATTTAGCTTTATCTAGTTTTTGAAGGTCTTTGTGTGCTTTTTGGAGTTTTTTTCTTAGTTCAATTTCTTTATAAATGCTTTTTATTAAAGAATATCCAAGGATTGAGAAAATAATTAAGACAATTATACCCACAATTTGCCAGAAGAGATTTTGAGCAATGGCAACCTGAATTAAAAGGATTGTTGCAATTAGAACAATTAAAATCTCAGACAAGATAACTTTTAGTTCAAAAAGTTTATACCGAGCAATGGCATATCCCATAAAGCCAACCATAATAAAGGAAAACGCCGGTCCAATATTACCAAGATCTATTCTTAAAAATCGGGGAATAAAGAGATTTGTTAAAACTGCAAGAAATAAAAAAATTAAAATTCCCAATGCTGTGAGTTTTATTTGAATTTTTTCTAATCGATTTGCTTTTCTGAATTTGGCCAGAAAGCTATAAACAACAAAGAATATGAATAAACCCAAATAAGAGAGAAAAAAATCTACACCTGGCCCAAATACTTCTGAGAGATCCAAATTACGAATATGTCTGAGGGAAGGATCTAATTTAATGAGAAATCTTGTGGGAAAAATCAAAACCAAAAAAAGGCATCCAACAATTATTAAAAAATAGAAAATAATCTCATTAAAAGGAAGGTTGGGAGCAGGGAAATATTTCAAAAATACCAGAAAAAAGAGTAGGGCAGAGATGCTAAAAAAATAAGCGTTTTTAACCCAGAGAATATGGTCATTTGTTAAACGAGCAAAGATAACCGAAACTGTCCAAAGAACAAGCATTAAAACACTTCCAGCAAAAGAGGCATTCATCTTGGATTTTGGATTTTTGAAATATACAAACCCTGCAAGCAGAAGGTTGACAATACAACTTAAAAGAAGAATAAAAATCTCTGCGTTCATGAACGTTGAATATAGCGGTGTTTAATCTCTTTTCTTGGTTGGGGTTTTTGAAATACAATCTGACCGGGTAAATAATTAATATGAGAAATTGCATCTCTAAATTCGGAATTCTGCTTCTTTAGGGCCTCAATTATTACTTGCTTAAAGGTTTCTTTTAATTGTTCATCTGGGGTAATATGGGGTTTAAGTTCGATTTTAATTCTTAAATCTGGCTCACTCTTTTGATTGGTAAATTTTTCTACCCGAAAATTGCCTGTATGATAATTAATTAAGCGCGAATCAGATAATGCTGTTTGGAAATTTTCAACATAGATATTTGCACCTCTAAAAATAATTGTTCCATCACTTCTTCCATAAATATAAAGAAAGGGAAGACGAATAATTTTTTTTCTTTCAAATCCTTTGCTCTCCAAAATATCTAAAATATCTATTCCGTATTCTTTTAACAACTGAATCATTTTTTGAAAAGGTATTACACCTCCCCGATCTTTAATTTGATATCTTATTACCGGAGTTGAATTATAACAGGTAACAACCACTTCTCCATTTACCTCTTCCAAATAATGGAGAAGGGGATTGTATTGGAAAAGCATTGGAATATGTTCTCTACCAAATAGTTTTTTGCAGAGATTTTTATCTTTACGGGCCAATCTTCTAATAAGAAGAGTCAACGGAAATTCAAGAGCAGTCCCAAGGCCTACATCAACAACTCCATAATTTGAATAAATTTTGGGAATTCCGGGTTTGTCAATTTTAACATCTAAAATTGAGGCAAGATGATCTCTCCATTCCTCAGTATTATCCTCCCCTCCAGAGACCAAAGAAATTTTGTATTTTGAAAAATCTATCTTTTTTGAGACCCCTTCCTCAATTAAGTTCTTCAAAAACGGAGGGTATCCGGCAATAATTATATGTTCATAATAAGGGCCAATTTTTTGAATAATTTCTAAGGTTTCTTCAATATTTGGACCAGGATTGATAACCGCAAGAGGATATCTTTTTTTCCTTCCAATTTCTCTTATGAGACGCGACACTTTTTCTCCGCTTGGCCAGGTTCCCATAGCAAAACAGACAATAAAAAGAGTTTTATATTTTTTTAATTCGGTATGGTAAACTAAACCAAATTCAAAATGCCTTCTTGTCACTTCGTCTTCCTCAGGCAAGCGAGGCCAATATATAGGAACTCCAGAATATCCAGAACTTCTCTCAATTGAAAAAATATCTTTAAACCTCTGATCAATAATTCTTTCTTTTAGGTCATATTTAAGAACATAATTTTTCTTTGAAGTAAGGGGAAGTTTTTTAAAATCTTCAATGCTTTTAATTGCTCTTGGATTTATTCCTTGTTCTTGCAAGAATTTCTTGTAGGGGGGCAGTTTTTTTGATAAATATCTAAATCCTTCCAATAATTTTTTTTGGGCAATTTTTTCAATTAAAGAGGGTGGTGTTTTTGAGAGAAAACTAATAATTCTCTCTGGCTTCTTTGTTATAAAATTTTCAATAAAAGTTGTTTTTCCCTGAAACATATTTTTATTTTTGAGCAATAGTTAATATAGCTTGATCGGCGTAAACTAAAAGAGTTTTAATGATTTTAAAACCTGATTCTTGTAAAAGACTTTCTTGTTCTTGTTTTGAGAGAAACATTTTTTGGTTTACTTTTTTTAGATAGGGGGGTAGAATAAGAAACACGCTTTTCAGGGCCTTTTTTAATCTTTTGATACCTTCATATAGTCCCTTTTCTTGGAAACTGCTCTTTATATCCTGCATGAAAATCTTTATATTTTTACCTCCTTTTTTTGGATTGGTGAGAGCAATTTTCCCATTCGGTTTTAAGACACGCCAGAGCTCTTTTAAAACAACAATTCTTTTTTCTGGGGGAATTAGATAAAGAACATTGTTTAAAATTATTTTATCAAATGTATCTGCCGAGAAAGGAAGAGGGTTTAAGAGATCTAGTAAAAAAATTTTGGCCTGAGGCACTTTTGCTTTACAAATCTTTATCGCGAAGAGAGAGTTATCAAAGGTAACAACTTTTGCCTTTAATTTGATTAGCTCTTTTACAAAATTTCCGGTACCGCATCCTGCGTCTAATACCTTTTCACCGGGTTTAATTTCTAATTCGGAAAGAACGGTTGTTAGAAGTTTCTTATATGGGAGTGATTCTCCAATTAAAATATCATATGCTTTAAAATAATTTTCTCTAAATGTTTTTTCTGTCTTCATGTTTTTTCTATCTTCATAAAAATTTTATTCTTCTATCAATTCCTCAATTTCTTCGGCAATGATTTTTGGGACTTCATCTGCAAAATCTAATCTGCCAGAGATAAAGACAATTTTGTTTTCTTGCAGAGCGGTTGGATTTTTCTCAATTACTCCGGGAAAAACAATTGTCTCAATTTTTTCTGATAAATCCTCCACCTCAACAAAAAGCATTGGTTTTCCGTTTCTTGTGACAATTCTTTTAATTTTGTTAATTAATCCCGCAATTCTAATTTTTGTGCCGGGCATTATTTTTTGTATAAAGACAAAAGAAGTAGTTTCTTTTGAGATGCTTTCCCTGATCTTTGCAATTGGAACCGCTTTTTTCTTTAAAATATTCTCCAGTGGTTTTAGAGGATGCCCTGAGACATAAAGACCCAAAAGCTCTTTTTCCCATAAGAGTTTTTCTTTCAACATTGCCTCTTTTGCAGGTTCAAGGTAAATTGTCTTTGTGTGAGATAAATTATCAAAAAGGCCTTGCTGTCCATTTAATTTTGCTTTTTGCATCTTACGGGCATATTCTAAAATTCTTTCCAAATTCTTTAGGAGTTTATTTCTCTCCTCCAATTTCTCAAAGGCCCCGGCCTTAATTAAGGCCTCCATTGATTTTTTATTTAAATCCTTTGCATCTATCCTTGAAAGAAAGTCGGCAATTGATTGATATTTCCCATTTTTTATTCTTTCTTTTACTATTGCCTCAACTAAGTTATGTCCAACATTTTTAATTGCTAAAAGCCCAAACCTAATTTTGTTTCTTCCAACAACGGTAAAATTCTCAAAACTTTCATTTACATCTGGGGGTAAAACCTCAATCCCCATTCTTTTACATTCCTCCAACAAAAATGCGATTCTTTCAACATCCTGTTTTTCAGATGCCAAAACCGCTGCCATAAATTCAACAGGAAAATGGGCTTTTAGATAGGCAGTAATATATGCAACAATTCCATATCCAACACTATGGCTTCTATTAAACCCATAGCGGGCGAAAGGCAAAAACCAACTCCAAATTTTTTGGGCAATTTCTTCTTTTATTCCATTTTCAATTGCTCCTTTGATAAATTTTTCTTTTTGTTCTTTTAGAAGCGAGGCAATTTTTTTGCCAATTGCCTTTCTTAAAATATCTGCTTCAGCCAAAGAAAATCCTGCAATTGCCTGAGCAATTTGCATTATTTGTTCCTGAAAGACAGGGAAACCGCAGGTATTTTGAAGTATTGGTTTTAATTTTGGATGAAGATATTCAATTCTTTTTTTGCCCCTTTTTCTCTCAACATATTCGGGGATAAACTGCATAGGTCCTGGACGATATAAAGCAAGCATTGTAACAATATCCTCAAATTTTGTAGGTTTGAGTTGTCTGAGGTATCTTTTCATTCCAGAACTTTCCAACTGAAAGACGCAGGTTGTCTCACCTCTCTGAAGGAGCTTGTAGGTTTTTTTATCATCAAAAGAGATTTTATCAATTTCAATTTGTTTATTTTGGGTTTTTTTAACTAATTTAATTGTGTTTTCAATTATGGTGAGATTTTTTAGGCCCAAAAAATCCATTTTTAAAAGCCCCAAATCTTCAATTGAGTGCATCTCATATTGAGTGACAATTGATTGATCGTCCTGGGTTGGGTGCTGCAATGGAACAATTTCACTTAGAGGATCGGGGGAGATGACAACTCCACAGGCATGGGTTGAGGCATGTCTTGCCACTCCTTCTAATTTTTTTGAAAAATCAATTAATTTTTGAACTCTTTCATCGCCAATATACATCTGTCTCAGTTGATCAATTTTTGATAGGGCTTCCTCCAAACTAAATCCAAAGGGAATGAGTTTTGCGATTTTATCACAAAAACTATATGGATATTGAAGCACCCTTCCAACATCTCTTACAACTGCTCTCGCTGCCATTGTTCCAAAGGTGATGATTTGAGCAACATGGTCCCTTCCATATTTTTGAGAGACATATTCAATTACCTCATCTCTTCTTGTATCAGCAAAATCCAGGTCAATATCTGGCATTGAAATTCTTTCAGGGTTTAGAAATCTCTCAAATAAGAGGTTATATTTTAAAGGATTGATATTTGTAATTCCCAAAAGATAGGCAACAAGAGAACTTCCAACAGAACCCCTGCCCGGGCCGACAATAATTCCATTTTTCTTTGTCCAATTAACAACATCTGCAACGATTAGAAAATAGGGAGCAAAACCCATTTTATTAATTACCTCAAGTTCATAATTTAATCTGTCTCGAACTTCTCCTTTAAGTTTAAGCTTTCTTTCTTTTACTCCAAAAAGGCAAAGTTCTCTTAGAGAATCATCCGGGGTTTTACCATCAGGTAAGGGGAAATGTGGCAATTTTGTTTTTTGCAAATTAAATTCAAAATTGCATTCCTCAACTATCCTTTGGGTATTTTCAATTGCCTCTGGTAAATCTTTGAAAGATTCAAACATCTGCTCTGGGGGTCGCAGGGAAAAATCATCCTGAATCATTGTTAATCTTTCTGGATCATCTGGTTTTGCTCCAGTGTTTATAAGCATCAAAATATCTTGTACTTTTGCATCTTCTGGTTTTAGATAATGAGCATCATTTGTGGCAACCAGAGGAATTTTATATTTTTTTGCAATTTCAATTAGGCCTTTATTTGCCTTTTTTTGTTCCTCAAGATTTGGGTGGTCTTGAATTTCTAAATAAAAATTGCCCTCTCCAAAATAATAATTATATTTCTGAGCAAGGAGTTTTGCCTCATCAAACTTATTGGCAATAATTAATCTTGGAATTTTTCCCTGAATACAGCCAGAAAGGGCAATTAGACCTTTACAATTTTCAAATAAAAGATCCTCATCAATTCTTGGTTTATAATAAAAGCCCTCAAGATGAGCTTTTGTAATTAGTTTAACAAGATTTTTGTATCCAGTTTCATTTTTTACCAATAACACCAAATGATATTTTTTATCATCAATATGGGGCCTTCTTTGATGCATTTTTTCGTAGGCAAGATAAAGTTCTGAGCCAATGATTGGTTTAATGCCTCTCTTTTTTGCCTTTTTAAAAAATTCAACTGCCCCATATAAAACCCCATGATCAGTTAAGGCTAAACTTTCCATTCCTAACTCTTTTGTATAATCTAAAAGTTGATCTATTTTTGGAAGACCATCAAGCAAAGAATAATGGGAGTGGACATGCAAGTGGGTAAATTTCATATTTGTTCAATTTTGGCAATTAAATTCTCACAGCGAAAATCTTTGGTTAAGGTTTCTCCCTCAATTATTGTACCTGACAACTCAACAATTTCCTGAAACATTGTGCCAGATAAATTCAGATTTCCTCTTATTTCTGTATTTTTAAAATTTCCAAGCCCTTCAAAAAAAGCCCTTCTTATTAAAACATTTCCCATAATTTTTGCATTTTCAAGATATATATCTCCTTTTATTATTCCGGTTCTTGATTTTAGGTTTTTAACAATTAATCCGTCCAAAATTAGGTCATTTGCCACAAAAATTCTATTAAGTCCCAAAAACCCTCTGATTTGGGCATTTTTCAAAGAGAGGTTTTTTTTAAAATGGCTTGCAATACAATTAAATACCTCTCTTAATTTTAGCCCTTCCCCAACAAAATCTCCCTCAATTGTATTTTTGTCTAAATAAAGAGTGGTATAAATTAAAACATTTTTGAAAATAAGATCACCCTTGATTTTACAATTATGAAAATAAATCGCCCCCTGGATAGTTGATCCTTCAAAATCGAGAGAGGCCTCAATTGTCTTATCAAAGAAAGAAAATTCTGGGAGAAGTTTGTAGGTTAAATCAGCGGGCCTCTTTTCTCTTTCTGCGCTTCTTATCTCATTTAAAATGTCATCTACATGCCATCTTTGAAGAGGTCTTTCCATGTTATTTTATTATAACCAAAAATAAAAAAAGTGAAACTTTCCCTCTTTTATGATATCCTAAATTTAAGATGAAAAAAAGAAAAAGAAATCAAATTAAAAGAGATAAATGGAGATACATAATCGGGGTAGATGAGGCAGGAAGAGGACCACTGGCTGGACCGGTGGTGGCAGTAGCAATTACAAAACTCAAAACCCAAGACTCAAAACTCAAAACCACAACCCAAAACTTAAAATTATTTAAAAATTTAAAATTGAAAGATTCAAAAAAACTCTCTCCTCAAAAAAGGGAGGAAATTTTTGAGATGTTGAAAAACCACCCTCAGATTGTTTGGGAGAGGGGGTTGGTTTCAGCAAAAATTATTGACAAAATAAATATCTGGTCTGCAACAAAATTGGCAATGAAAAGGGCAATAAAAAATTTGGAAAAGAAATTAAAAAAGCATCTTCCTAAAAACAAAACTCTTATAATTATTGATGGAAACTTAAAAATTGAAAGCGGTTTTTCTGAAGTACCAGTTATAAAAGCAGATCAAAAAATTCCTGAGTGTATCTTGGCATCAATTTTTGCAAAAGTAATAAGAGATAGATTAATGGTAAAATATGACAAAATTTATCCAGAATATAATTTTAAAAAGCATAAAGGTTACCCTACAAAAGAACACAAAAAACTTTTAAAAAAATACAACCCTTGCCTTCTTCATAGAAAAAGTTTTAAAATAAAGTAATGAAAAAGGATTTTTTACTCAAAAAAGCAGAGGCATTTTTAGAAGACGCCCAATACGATATTAAAACTAAAAAATGGTTTTTGGCTGCTTTTCATTTAGAGCAGACCTGCCAGCTTTATTTAAAATATTATTTGTTTTTAAAGTTAAGAAGATTTCCAAAAACCTATTCATTGAAGGATCTTTTGGAGGGAATAGGGAAGGCATACAAAAAAGAAAAAGAAGTTCAAAAATTTATAAAAGAAAATGCAGATGTAATTGGGAATCTGGAGCAGGCATATATTACAGCAAGATATTTGCCGGTTGAATTTTTTGAAGAACAAATCAAAAATATGGAAGAATTTACTCAAAATTTAATTAGTTTTTTAAAAAATTTATGAAAAGTGAAATTGACCAATTAATTGAGGAGGCAAAAGAAGAAGAAAAATTTTTTAAAAATTATCTTCTTTGGGCAAAAGGGATAAAAAAAGAAGTGGAAAAGCATATAGGGAAAGTAAAGGTTTTTGTTTTTGGTTCAGTGTTAAAAAAAGACCAAGTTCCCCAAGACATCGATATTTTAATTGTCTCACCAAAGTTCAAAGAGCCAACTCAAAAGACCAAAATTTTGAGTATTCTTTGGGAAAAATTAAAAATCGGAGACCCGTTCGAGATTCATTTAATTACTCCAAAAGATTACAAAGAATGGTATAGATATTTCCTTGACAAGAAAATTGAGGTAAAATAGAGAAAAGGTCAAACTTTTCACAATTGAAATAAAATGATAAAATATAAAAATCATTAAAAAATTTCTATGGCAAAAGAAAAATTCCTAATTATTTTCATAATCGTTGCGATTTCTATCTTCCTCTTTTCCCTCATTACCTATGCCTGGCAGGAACCAACAACAAATCCACCAGATGGCAATGTTTATGCTCCTATAAATACAGGACCAACAGAACAGATTAAAGATGCTTCTATCATAATTCGAGGGTGGGATGCTGTATTTAAATCTGTAGATAACCAAACCTCACCTCATCGTTATTTCCATTTAATTGGTACTTATCATGGATGGGATGCAGAGGCAATTTACATCGCTGGGTATAATTACTATAATTCTGTAGAAGGAAATGTAAACGCTTCTTATGCCAAAAGAGTTCACTTTGGCAGACCTGAAAAAATGACCATTGATTTAGGGACCGGCAACGTCGGCATCGGGACGACGGCGCCTGCTACTAGGCTTCACGTCAAAGGAGATGGTGCTGGGTCTTTAGCAGGACTTGCTGATAGCGGAGTCTTCATAGATGTAGATACAGGCGGGCAATCCAGAATAGAGTTACGCGGAGGGACAACTCCATATATCGATTTTGTCAACAATCCTACTGATAGTACAAGCCCGGATTATGACATGCGCTTACGTCTTACAGGGGATGATAGTCTTGTAATAGAAGGCGGCAACGTCGGCATTGGGGAGACAAACCCCACCCACAAACTTCAAATAAAAGGAGATGTAGG
>JAJOKZ010000021.1 GCA_021129555.1 Minisyncoccota bacterium | reverse complement strand
GGCTTATCAGAAGGAAAACAAATCTCAAAAGGTCAAATCTCATAAAAGACAAAAGCCAATTTCAGTGTCATTTTTAACTGCTCAACCAGAACCTATTTCGGTGTCATAGTTAAATTGCTTGACACAGAGCCCAAAAAACTGTCCGAGGTCTTGGCTCGGACAGTTTTGGAAAGGGTTTTTAGCAGGTTAAATGGAAAAGGCCGATAATTTTTTTCTTTCTTCCTTCCTCTTCTTTTGATTCTTGAAGTTGGATATTGAAAGTTTTTATTGCTTCTTCTGTTTTATCTATAATTAACTCTATTCCCTGATCTTTAATTAATTTCTCTGCCCGAGGAGTAACTCTTGCCACCCCATAAGCTCCTGTTCCAATAATAATAGTATCGGGCCTCTGGCTTACTGTCCTTGCTACATCTTCAAAGTCAATAATATGGCTTTCTTTTCTTTGCCATTGTAAGACCTCTCCTGTCCATCTCACCTCAGCATCAAAATTATATTTTTTACCACCAATTGTAATTTGACCAAATTTATACTCCTCAATCATTTTTGAGTTTGATAATTACAATTTCAGGAGTTGCTCTAAATCTAAAAGGAATAAATGTCCAACCAATGCCTTTATTTACATAAAGATATTTGTAATTTTTTCCAAAAAGCCCCCTTTTATATTTTTTATCATATTTTAAAGGCAAAATTAAATTTGAAATAAAGGGCAAATTTATCTGCCCACCATGGGTATGACCACAAAGTACCAAAACATTATTAAAATTTACCTTTCTAAAAATTTCCGGGGAATGAGCCAAGAGAATTTTTGGCGCATCTTTCTCTATCCCCTCGATTGCCTCTGATAATTTATCAAAGCCAAGATGAGGATCATCTACTCCTATTAAATATATTTTCTCCTCTTCTAAAAATACGTTTTTGTTGTTTAATATTGAAATACCCTTCTCCAATAAAATTTTTCTAATTGCTTTTAATTTTCTATTTCTGTGCTCGTGATTCCCAAAGACAAGATAAATTTTCTTTCTTGGAATTTTGACAATTTTATCTAAAAATTTTTCCAAATCAGCAAGGTTTTTAGTTGTCCAATCTACCAAATCTCCGGTAATAAAAATATAATCAGGGCTAATTCTTTTTAATTCTTTAAGGAGATTTTTTTCTTGTGATGAAAAATTCCTAAAATGAATATCTGAGATTTGAACAAAAACCTTCTCCTCTATTTCTGGAGCTAAATTCTTTAATTTTATTTTTAAATTATTTATTTCAAGTGAGTTTATCTCTACCATTCCCAAAACCACAAAACCTCCAATCATGATAAAAGTTATGATAAAAGTTATGATAAAAATTCTTAATTTTTTCATTTTAGGTTAAAATCAAAAGAATTTGTAGTATTACCCCAGTTAATAAAAATATCGGTAAAAGATATAAAAGAGGGTTAATTTTTTGTTTAAATTTTTGAGCAACTACTTTTTTGTAAAGAAAAATATGCACAAACCCCTCAATCCCAATAGCAATTGCTCCGCAGAGGCTCACAACTAAAATAAAATTTTTAAACCCGGAAAAATAAAATATTAGGGGGATTCCTGTTGCTAAAAGAAAAGATAAATTTTTATTAAATTTCAAATCATACCAAAAGATCTTTTTAATTGTTAGTCCTAAAGCAAGGTAGGAAGTAAAGCAGGTAATTACCCCAAAAAGATAACCCACCCATAAAATCTTCTCTCCTAAAACCAGCGAAAGCCCTGAAAGAGCATCCTGGGTTGTTTCTTTACCAGAAATTCCAACAACTGCCACTATAAAGAGAATATAAACTAAACTTGCAAAAATTACTCCCAAAGAAATAACTTTCTTTACAAGGTCCTCTTTTTTTTGCAACATCTCTGCCACCTCTGGTACAATTGCCGATCCCCATAGAGAAAACAAAATTACCCCATAAGGGTAAAAGGAAAACTTGGAAAAAGAAAGGAATTCTCTATTAATAAAATTATAGGTTTTGATAAACAAAAATAACAAAAGGGCAAAAAAGAAAATATTAATCAAAACCTCAGCCAAGGAAACACTTTTTATCCCCTTAAAAATCAAAAAGCCTCCCAGAAGAAAAAATCCCAGCATATAATAAAGTTCTCTCCCTCCAAAAAACGGCTCCAAAAGTTTGTATAAAAAACCTCCCCCAACAATTAGATAGGCAAGCTGGGCTCCAAAAAGTCCAAAAAAAGTAGAGAACAAAGAGAGATTCCCCCATTTTTTTCCAAGATACATAAAGACATATCCAGGAAACCTTTTTTCTTCTTTTGTATAACAACAAACCTTAGCAAAGAGAAAATGAATTAAAATTACAAGTATCCCAAGTATTAAAAAATATAAGAGAGTAAAAAGAAGGCCAATTTCTTTTGTGGCCCAGGGGAGAGCAAAAATTCCAACCCCAATGATGGTACCAACAAAAACAAAAAGTGCTCTCAAAAATCTCATTATGTTTTCAAAACTCTTCTCTCAATTAAAAGAAAGAGTGTCAAAATTAAAAGACCCAAAAGAGAAGAAACGGTGGCAAGAAGATAAAGTTTCATACCTACTGCTACCCCAATTGAGGCCACCAGCCAAACACCAGCAGCAGTTGTCAAGCCCTCTAAATGATCCCTTCTAAAAATTATCATTCCGCTTCCGATAAACCCAACCCCAATTGCCACTGCCTGTATCACCCTTATTGGATCAACATTTCCCTGCTCTCCAATAATTGTTGGAACTTCAAAGGCAAGAATCGTAAAAAGACAGGAACCAATACAGACAAGCATATAGGTTCTCAAACCCACCTCTTTTTTAACAAACTCTCTCTCAAGCCCCAAAATCCCTCCCAAAATCGCTGCCAAAATTATTTGAAAAATTGACTCTAAATTTTCTATCATCTTATAATTTAAACACCCTGTAACCCTCTCTGACCTTTTCTCTTACTTTTAAACCAACCTCATCTCCCTTTTTTGCCCTTTTTACTTTTCTATGTTCGATCTCCATTGAGGATACCTTTTGTTTGAAATCTGTGTCTCCTCCAACAATTCTTATCTGATCTCCAATTTTTAAGGGTGCATTTAACTTTATTGCTGCCACTTTTATCTTGTCAAAAAAATGCGTCACTCTTCCAATAAGTTTTTCTTTCTTGGCAACTTTTTTCTTTGTCCTCTTGGTCTTTTTGGCTGTTTTTTTCTTTTTAGTCCTTGTGGTCTTTTTCTTCCCTTTGGCCCCTGTTTTGCATTTCTTTCTCTTTTTTGGCATATTTTTGATTTTGGAAAAAATCCTTGCGACCTTTAAATAATTTTATCATAAAAACCTTTCTCAATTAAATGTGCCCCTGGGAGGAGTTGAACCCCCATCTGAGGCTCCGGAGGCCTCTGTTTTATCCGTTAAACTACAGGGGCTCTCTACATATCATGTAGACTATGTTGGGCTAATATAAGCAAATTGCTTTCTCTCTCTGTCCTTTTTAAAATTTTTGCCTCTAAAACCTCAAATCCTGCTTTTTTTATTGTCTTTTTTAAAGAATTTAAAGTAAAAATATGCAAATATCGCTCAATTACCACCTCTCCTTTTGAATCCCTCCAGGGCAAAAATATATCAAAAAAATCTAATTTTGATTTGCCAATTAGTTTCAGAAAGGTATATTTTAAAAGAAGAGATTTTGTTTTTCTCTTTGGTAAAAGATTCCAGACAGTTAGAACTAAAAGTCCATCTTTTTTTAAAACTCTTTTTGTTTCTTTTAAAAACTGCTCTCTATAAAATTTTGAGGGAATATGATGAAAGACAGACAGACAAAAAACTTTGTCAAAAAAATGATCTTTAAATGGTAAAGAAAAAGCATCTGCTACAAGGAATTTTCCCTGGGGATATCTTTTTTTGGCTATCTCTATCATTTTCTCTGAAAAGTCCACTCCAAAATATTCTGTCTCATTTTTAATTTCATATAATCTGCCATTTCCACATCCAAGATCTAAAATTCTATCACCTTTTTGTATGAATTTTTTAAGATACAAAAAATCTTGAGGAATGTAGCTTCTTTTCTGAGAAAAATTTTTAGCAATTTTTTGATAATCTTCTTTTGTTTTTTCCAATAAATGTTTAGCGTAATTTAAATCCATGAGACCAGAGGAGATTTTAATTCTTAGATTGGTCAGGCACAGATGGCCAAATAAACAAATTTTAGAAAAACTGAAAAGAAAAATTTCAGCAGAATTTTCAATTGATTTCTTGCCAAACTCCCTGTTATTAAAAGCTTATCATAAGTTGGTAGAAGAAAAAAGGATAAAAGAAAATAAAAAAATTGAGGAGATTTTAAAAATAAAAAAAATTCGCTCACTCTCTGGAATTGTTATTGTTTCTGTTTTAACAAAACCGTATCCCTGTCCTGGAAAATGCCTTTATTGCCCAGAGCAAAAAGATATTCCAAAAAGTTATGTTAAGGGGGAACCAGCAGTGGATAGAGCAGTAATGTTAAAATATCACCCATATTTACAGGTAAAAGCACGACTTAAAACTTTAGAAGAAATTGGGCATCCAGTTGATAAAATTGATTTAAGAATAATTGGGGGAACCTGGAGCGCCTATCCAAAAAGATATCAAACTTGGTTTATCAAAGAATGTTTTAGGGCAGCAAGTGAATACCCCTCCCCTTCAAAGAGGGGGAGGATTAAGGAGGGAGTGGGGATATTAAAAAAATTGCAAAGAATAAATGAAAAGGCAAAATGTAGAATTATCGGAATAACGATTGAAACAAGGCCGGATTTTGTAGATGTAGAAGAAATTAAAAGATTGAGAAAATTAGGAATAACAAGGGTGGAATTAGGGGTGCAGTCGATATATGACGATGTTTTAGATCTAAGCTTACGAGGGCATAAAGTAAAAGAAACGATTCAGGCAACAAAACTTCTAAAAGATGCTGGTTTTAAAATCTGTTATCAGATGATGCCAAATCTATATGGTTCAAATTTAAAAAGAGACTTGGAGATGTTTAAAGAATTATTTCAAAATCCTGATTTCTGTCCAGATTATTTAAAAATTTATCCCTGCGCCCTTTTAAAAGAAGCACCTCTGTATAAAATTTACAAGGAAGGAAAATATAGGCCTTATTCTTTTGAGGAACTTTTATGGTTATTAAAAGAGATTAAAAAAATTATTCCTTTCTGGGTGAGAATTCAAAGGATTATGAGAGATATTCCATCACAAAACATAATTGAGGGGCCAACAAAAATTTCAAATTTAAGACAAATAATTCAAAAAGATGTGGAAAAAGAGGGGTGGAGATGTAGATGTATCCGTTGCAGAGAAGTAAGAGAAAATTATAATCCAAAAGAAAAAGTTTATCTTTTCCGTCAAAATTATTGGGCATCAGATGGGTATGAGATATTTTTAAGTTTTGAAAATAAAAAAAGAACAAAACTTTTCTCTCTTTTAAGATTAAGAATCCCCTCCCAATATTTTACAAGAGAAAAACATTATCTTTCTGTATTAGAAAATTCAGCAATTATAAGAGAAATTCATACATATGGAAGATTGATTGGGGTTGGAAAAAGAGATGGTGTTGCTCCTCAACATAAAGGGCTTGGAAAAAAATTAATAAAAGAAGCAGAAAGGATCACAAAAGAAGAATTTCGCTTAAATAAAATCACGGTCATTGCCGGAGTTGGAGTAAGAGATTATTTTAGAAAATTTGGGTATAGGTTGAAAGATACTTATATGGTGAAATGTTTTTAATTTTTTAAAATCTCTTTTTCTTGTCTTAAACAAATCGCATTTTTGCACCCCTGGGTTTTTTTTAATTTTTGCAACAACCTCTCCTTACTTTCTTTCATAAAAAGAGAATAACCAAATAACCAATTATTGAAAATAGGGCAATTGGGGGAAGGGCAGGTATTGGTCTTCGTTTCTTTTGTAAAAGAAAGAAAAATAAAGTGAAAAAAATTCCAAAAAAAGCAAAAAAAGCAACAATTGAGGCATTTATGATTCCATATTGAGGAATTAGAGAGGAGGCAAACATCAAGGGGAAGGCAATATCCCCTCCTCCAAGAATGATAAACTCTCTTCCTGGTTTGATTCTCTCAACAGATACATTAAATTTCCTAACCTCAAAAGGAACAATTAATCCCATCATTGAACCACTTTCAAGCATTGAGGTTGCCATTTTTTGCATATGTTTTGTCTTGAAAACAGCAATAAAATCATAAATTGAAAGCATTGCCAAAAGTATCAAAAGTGTCTCTGGCTGAAAACTTAATCCCAAAATTGCAGAAATTCCAACAAGGCCAAGCCCAATAAAAAGATTGTGGTTTAAAAAATTTGGTTTTTTTATTCTCCAAAAAAGAAGAAAGCCACAAAAAATTAGAGGCAAAAGATTTGTAAAAAGAAAATTCTCTGGGAGATAGGAGAAGATTAAAGAAAAAACAACTAAGGATCCATATGCTCCTGATAGAAAATAAGCAATTTTAAAAAATTTACCCCTTATTTTTTTCAACTTCTTAAAATAAACCAAAAACAAAATTAGGCCTGTTCCCAAAAAAAAGAGAAACAAAAACTCTCCAACTGTTAAAGTGGGCATCTCTATATTTTCTTTTCTCATTATCTCTTCTGCCCTTTTGGCAGAGGCCAAACCCAAGACAAAAATAAGGATAACAATTATTCCCTCAAGGAAGAGTGTTTTAAGTATCTTCTTTCTCATAAAGAATTTTTAATATTTTCTCTGTATCTTCTTTTAAGCTCTCTGATCCCAAAATAATAATAGCTACCCTCTCCTTTATATTTTTAATAGAAAAAACAAATAAACCTACCTCTCCAAAGCCAGAAACATATCCTGCCTTTCCTCCTATAAAATCTTCTCTTTCTGAAAAAATATTTTTATTAAAAAGTTTTGCATCTTTAAATTTTCCAGCAAAATCAACAAGTTCCCCTTTTGTAATAGAAAAAATAGGTGAACGATTAAAAAGAATATATCTTGCCAAATAAAAAAGATCTTTTGCTGATGCTTTATTTTTTCCTAATTCTTTGAAAGATAAAATTTCAGTTTTTTCCATCATAATTGCCCTTGCTTTTTTCTGCATCAACTCTTTTGTTGTTCTTTCTCCCAAAAACCGAGTTAAATTTATCATCGCAGGTTTGGAAGAGTCAATAAGCATAGGATAGAGAAGATCAACTGGTCCATATTTTTCTTTTCCTATTTTTATCTTTCTTCTTAAATCCACATTTTCTACAACAACAGAGGCAACAAGAAGAGATACAATCTCCCCTATTGGAAAATTTTTTAAATAATCCTTTTTGAGAAAAACTTGACCTGAATCCAAACCCGCAACAAGATAACTTTTAGCAGAAATTGGGGCATTCTTTTTAAGATAAACTTTTGATGGTTTTTCGTTGCTTTTATCTATCACCAAAACAGGAATATTCTCTTTTGCAAAATTAAAAACAATTTTAGCAGATGAGTTTTTCAATCTTATACATCCCCCAGAAAAAGGGGATCTCAATTTTCTTCCACTGCTATAATACGGCTCTCCATGAATATAATATTTTCCATAAAAATGAATACTCCAGGGCATATAGACATTTAAAATATTAGAATAAGCAACTTTATATTTTTTTGAAACATAATAAAGCCCGGCAGGGGTTCCTCCCCAGATATCTGGATTACCCTTTGCTAAAATCTCAAATTCTTTAATTGGCAACCCGCCCTTGAAAATTAAAACTTTATTTTCCTCTAAGTTTATCTCTATAAAATCTTTCTTTTCTTTTATTAGTTTTTCTCTTTGAGAAGAAAAATCAGGCAAAATAAGAGAGTTAAAAGCAAAATTTTCAAAAACAACGCCAATAATGCTTGCACCAACTATAAGTGTTCTCAAAAAATACCACATGTTATCTTTTCTTTCTCTTTAAAATTTCTCTATATTTCAAAATTATAAATCTTGATGGGGTGCGAAAGGTAAGCTTTCTTTTTTTGATTCTTTTTCGAGAAGTTTTTTTCATCTTAGAAAAAATACATTTTGAGACAGTTTTTTCTTCGCCTCCTCTTTTTCTTTCAAAGAAACCTCTGCCCGGTTGATTGCTTTCTCTATAATTTCAATTGTTTCATCATAGATAGGTTTTGCAACCGGATAAGGGATTCGGTCTTTTCCTCCATGAGCAAAGGAATATCTTGCCGGATCCTCATATGAGGGTTTTTTGCCATAAATTATCTCTGCAACTAAAGTCAAGGCCCTAATTGTTTTTGGCCCAACCCCTCTAATTAAAATTAACTCTTCAAAATTTTTGGGCTTTAAGAAATGAGCAAATTCAATTGTCTTTTTTAATTTTTTTAAATCAAACCTCTCTTTTAAAACAGGGTGCCAGTAAAATTCAACATCTTTTAAATTCATCAAAGTTAGTTGACCGATTTTTTGTTTTTTAATCAAAAATTTTGGGTATTTTTGTAAAGAAACAAAATCACGCCAGAAAGTTTTTGGTTCCTCTTTTATAAATTCAGCAGATATTTCTCTTGTTTCTTTACTTTCCTTTGCAACCAAATTTAAGGATTTTGTCTTTTTCTGAGTAATAATTCCTGAATGTGGTTCCTCTATATAATTTTTTATTTTAAAAGACAGCCAATGATATCTTCTTGCAGTTGAGTTTTTCTCATTCATCCCTTGTTGAATTACTGTCCATTTGCCAGTTCTGGTAAAAATCAAATTGTGATGATAAAGAGTGTAGCCATCCTGCAGGGCTGAATTATCAATCTTTGCAGAAATTTTTGAAGCATAAATTAAACTCTTGACTCTTTTTTCATCAAACCCTATTTTTTCTCCCCACTGCTGAATCTGATCTGGGGTTTTTAGGGAAGTTTTCCCTTTCCCTCCACAGATAAAAATCCCTATATTTTTTTCTTGCCCTCTTACTGCCTCTTTTAGCGCTCCAAGGGTTGTAGTGGTCAGGCCTGACGAATTCCAATCAAACCCTATCACACATCCAAATGACTGAAACCATACTGGATCTGCCAATCTTTTTAAAACCTCTTCCTCTCCAAATTCTTCAACAATTGCAAAAATTATAGCTCGTGCAAGCCTTTTCATCCTCTCAAAAAGCCAAGGGGGACATCTTCCTGTATCTAAGGGAACTGTAGCAATACCTACTCTCATATCAATTTCATCATAACAAAAAGTAGGCCTTTTAACCAGCGCAAAGCCCGCCTCATGCCCACTTTTATATTAACTAAAAGACCTCTTTCTTGTGTCCATTTTTTATCTTTTTATCAAAATTGTGCCAAATCAAAAAAATCGATGCGGGAGGCAAAAAAATTTTAACCAGTACGAGGCCGGTCCTTGTGCTGAGTCTGAGTTTAACGTGTCAAGCAATTTAACTATGACACCGAAATAGGTTCTGGTTGAGCAGTTAAAAA
>JAJOKZ010000017.1 GCA_021129555.1 Minisyncoccota bacterium | reverse complement strand
TGTTTAACATGTCATGTTAAACAGGTTTTTGGTTTTTCGGTGTCATTTTATATTGTAGAATACGTCTAAGTTGCAAGGATTTAAAATTTGTTATATAATCCATATAATGTCTATTAGGACTTACAAGTTGATTAGTATTTTTTTAATTCTCCTTGGGATTTTTTTGGGTTGTTTTGTTTATCCAGAGGCACCAAATAAAGGAATTGATTTTTTGAATCAAAAATTTGGCTTAAAAATTCCCCATATAGTCAGCCGGCCTTTTCAGTTAGGGTTGGATTTGAAAGGAGGGGTTGAACTTTTATATAGCGCAGATTTATCAAAAATTGAAAAAGAAAATTGGTCTGAGGCAATGGATGGTTTAAAAGAAGTAATTGAAAACAGAATTAATATTTTTGGGGTAAGAGAGGCAGAGATTGTTTCAATTGCAACAAAAGATGGTTATCGTCTGAGCGTAAAAATTCCGGGGATTAAAGATCCAGAGGCAGCAATTAAAGAAATTGGCAAAACCCCCTATCTTGAATTTAAAGAAGAAAGGACAAAAGAAGAAAGAGAAAAAATTATAAAAGAGCATATAAAAGATGTACCAGAAGATTTGAATGTAGAGATGCTCTGCTTTGATAGAAATTTTATTTTGGGATTTATCTCTCAGTTTAAAAAAGACCCCTGTTATAAATCAACAAAATTAACTGGCAGATTTCTAAAAAGGGCCCAACTTGCTTTTGATCAAAATACTCAAGAGCCGATTGTAACTTTGGAATTTAACAAAGAGGGATCAAAAATTTTTGAAGATTTAACCCAAAAGAATGTTGGAAAAATTTTAGCAATCTATATTGATAACATTTTAATCTCTGCCCCAAGAGTTCAGGAGAAAATATCTGGCGGGAGAGCAAGAATTACAGGCAGATTTACTGTAAAAGAGGCAAGAGATTTGGCAAACAACTTAAACGCAGGGGCCCTACCTGTGCCAATTCAACTTATCTCCCAAAAAACTGTTGGCGCAACCTTGGGGATGATTTCTTTGGAAAAAAGTTTGAAGGCCGGCATCATTGGATTTTTGGCAGTTATTTTGTTTTTAATCATCTTTTACAAGCTTCCTGGATTATTGGCCTCTCTTGCGTTGTGCATCTATGTGGTAATTATCCTCTTTTTATTTAAGATGATACCAGTTACTTTAACCTTGGCAGGGATTGGAGGTTTTATTTTATCAGTTGGGATGGCAGTTGATGCAAATATTTTAATTTTTGCCAGAATGAAGGAGGAAAGAAAGCAGGGAAAGATGTTTGTTGAGGTGGTGAAAGATGGATTTTCACGTGCCTGGCCATCAATTAGGGACAGCAATTTAACAACCTTACTTGTTGCCCTAATCCTCTTTGTGATTGGATCAAGCTTTGTAAAAGGGTTTGCCACAACTTTGAGTATTGGAATTTTAACAAGTATGTTTTCGGCTATTTTTGTCACAAGGAGTTTTCTTTTGAGTTTTGCCAACACAAAGTTAGAGAAATTAAAAAGAATCTGGTAAAATGTTTCCTTTTTTGAAGTATAAAAAATATTATTTTCTCCTCTCTTCAATATTGGTTTTTTCAAGCATTTTTTTTCTCTTTTACTTTGGGCTAAATTTGGGAATTGATTTTGCAGGAGGTAGTGTTTTAAGAGTTGAATATAAAGAGGAAAGGCCGCCAATTGAGGAGGTTTCATCTAAAATTGCCAAGGTGGGTCTAACTCAATTTTCTTTTAGAGAAATGGGCCAAAATGGTTTAATAATTAAGACAAAAGATATTGACCCAGAGACAAGGGCAGAACTTGTTGGAATATTTTTGGCAGATCCAAATGTTGACAAAGACAAGATTAGTTTTGAAAAAGTTGGAGCAGTTGTTGGAGAAGAGACAAAGAAAAAGGCAATCTGGGCAACAATTCTTTCAATTTTGGCAATTATTCTTTATGTCTCTTTTGCCTTTAAGCAGGTCTCCCGGCCTATAAAATCTTTTGAATATGGGATAGCAACAATTATTGCCCTTTTGCATGATGTCTTGATCTCTCTTGGTTTGGTTTCCCTTTTGGGAAAACTTTATCTAACAGAATTTTCAATTCCAATTTTGACAGCGCTTTTGACCATTTTTGGTTATTCAGTCAATGATACTGTAGTTGTATTTGATAGAATTAGAGAAAATTTAAGAAAGACAGGTAAAAATTTTGAGGAAGTGGTTGATATAAGTTTAAACCAGGCCTTAACAAGATCTGTGAGCACCTCTTTGACAACCCTTTTTGTTTTGGTTGCTGTCTTTCTTTTTGGAGGAGAGGACTTGAAAGATTTTTCTTTAGTTTTAATTGCAGGTATTGCTTCTGGGACTTATTCTTCTATTTTTTTGGCAAGCCCCCTCCTTGTTTTTTGGTATAAAAGAAAAAGAAAATAACAATCCCTCCCCCTCTTTGAGGGGGAGGGAAATAAAAAGGGAGGGGGAGGATAAAAGTGGGGGAAGGAAGATTTGACAAAAGGTCATATTTTGGTTTAATAATTTAATTTTAAAATAAAATTATGGAGAAAATTTATCTTACAACAGTAAATTCTTTACTTAAAAATTTGGACCAAAGAAGAAGAGAAATTTTGGAAAGACGTTTTGGTTTAAAAACAGGCAAAAGCGAAACCCTACAATCAATTGGGAATGATTTGGGCATTACTCGTGAGAGAGTGAGACAAATCATTGAGGCAACTCTTCAACAAATAAAAGAAAGAAACAAAAATTTGCTTATAAGACCTTTTAGACAGATTGAGGATTATTTTAACCAAAACGGAGGCCTTAAAAAAGAAGAAAAAATTTTTCAGGAGATTGTAAAAGAGGAGCAGTTTAGAGGTTTTGTATTTTTCTTTTTAACAATTGGGGATCAGTTTTTGAGATTTAAAGAAACAGAAGAGCACCATTCTTTTTGGGCAACTGACAAAAAGGCAGTATTTAAGGCCCAAAAAACAATTACCATCACAATTGAAAAATTAGAAAAAATAAGAGAGCCCCTTCTATTTGAGGAATTAGAAAGAAAAATTCGCCAGAAAATTGAAGAGCAGATTTTCCTTTCCTATATTGAAATTTCAAAATATATTGCTCAATCACCAGAGGGTTTATTTGGTCTTATCTCTTGGCCAGAGGTTAATCCAAAAGGTCTAAGAGATAAAATTTATCTTGTCTTAAAAAAAGAGGGGGAGCCCCTTCATTTTTATGAAATTGCCAAAAAAATAAACCAACTCCCATTTCAGGAAAGAGAAGTTTTGCCTGAAAGTGTCCACAACGAACTTATAAGGAGCGACCTTTTTGTTCTAATTGGGAGAGGCATTTATGCTCTAAGAGAATGGGGTTATGAACCAGGAACTGTCAAGGACATTATTATTAAAATTTTAAAAGAGGCCAGAAATCCTTTAACAAAAGAGGAGATTCTTCAAAAACTTTTAGAACAAAGAATGATAAAAGAGAATACTGTCTTTTTAAACCTTCGGGATAGGCAGATTTTTGCGAGAACTGAAGATGGCAGATATTATCTTGCTTCCTAAAAATTAATCTCCAAGATGATTCCCGGCTTTATAATAATATTCTTCAAATTTATCCTTGCTTGGTGGTGGGTGTTTTTACCATTTTTACTTATCCGTCCTTTTTTGTTTTTGTATCTCTGGTGGAGAAATGAGAAGTGGTCAGAGAAACAAAAATACATAATGCTTGAAATTAAAATGCCCCGTGAGGTCAAAAAACCCTTTAAGGCAATGGAGCAGGTTTTTGCTGGCTGGTGGATGCTCTACGACCCCCCTGATTGGTGGGAGAAATGGATTGAGGGAAAGTATCAACTTTCAATGTCAATTGAGATTGTAAGTGATGGGGGAGAGATTCATTTTTATCTTTATATTCCTGAATCTGCAAGAAACTTTATTGAATCAAGTATTTATTCTCAATATCCAGATGCCGAGATTTTTGAGGTAGAGGATTATACAAAAGACATTCCCCAGTATATTCCAAATGATGAATGGGATCTCTGGGGCTGTGATTATGAATTGGTAAAAGAAGATATCTATCCAATTAAAACCTATCCTCGATTTTTTGAGGAAAGGGGAGAGGTGCCAGAGGAAAAAAGAGTTGACCCTTTGGCAGCTTTACTTGAGGGAATGGCAAAATTAAAACCGGGAGAAAAAATCTGGGTTCAGTTTAGATTAACTCCAATTACAAACGCAGAGAATAATTACAAAGATAGAGCAAAATCAGCAATTGAGAAGGTGCTAAAAAAACCTCAAAAACCACAGCCCCAGCCGATTATAAAAGAGGCAATTGATATTTTATTTTTTCCTTCAAAAAAAGAGGAGAAAAAACAAGAGGCGTATCCTCCAGAGGTCTGGATTTTACCACCCGGGGAAAGAGAAAAGGCTTTTGCTATTGCTGACAAAGTTTCAAAGGTGATGTTTGAATGCGGAATTAGATTTCTTATTTTAGGAAAGAAGGGAATATGGAATAAGGCAAACCTCAAAACCGTTTTGAGTTATTTTGCCAATTTCAACACCGAAAATTTAAATGCCTTCAAGCCCTGGGGAAAAAGCATTACAAAAGTTCGTAAACATAAAAACCTCTTTTTAAATATTTTGTTTTACGATGCCCTACTTTTTCAAAAAAAGAGAAGAATTTTCAAAAGATATATTCAGAGATTAGATTATTTTTTTCCCAAGAAAGGAAAAACCTTTATTTTGAACATAGAGGAGTTGGCCTCAATGTTTCATTTAGTTGGAAAAGAGACAGTTCCCGCCCCCGAAATTCAAAGAATTGAGAGCAAAAAAGCCGAACCTCCTCCAAACCTCCCGGGTTGACTGTTTGACAATTTGACTAATTGACTAATTAGCTAAATAGTCAATCAGTCAAATAGCCAAATAGTCAACTTTATGGTATCATTGAAAAAGAAATATGGAAGAATATATCAACTATATTGGTGAAACAAATTTTAGAAATGTTAGAAAGAGATTTGGAATAAAACTCGATGATCGTCGGAGGCATATTTATATTATTGGAAAAACCGGAATGGGAAAGACCGCTCTTTTAACAAATATGGCAGTTCAAGACATTCAAAATGGTTTTGGCCTGGCTTTTGTTGATCCCCATGGGGAGGCAGCAGAGGAGCTTTTAGATTATGTGCCAAAAGAGAGAATTAAAGATGTTGTCTATTTTAATCCCTCAGATATTGAGTGGCCAATTGGTTTTAACATTATGGAGGTAAAAGATCCAGAGGCAAGACATTTGATTGCATCAGGTTTAATGGGTGTTTTTAAAAAAATCTGGCCCGATGTCTGGTCAGCAAGGATGGAATATATTTTGCATAACTGTATTTTAGCCCTTTTGGAATACCCAAACTCAACCCTCCTTGGAATTAACAGGGTTTTGGCAGATGTTGATTATAGAAAACAAGTAGTTGAAAGAATTACCGATCCTGTAGTTAAAGCGTTTTGGACTCAGGAATTTGCCCGCTATACTCAAAGATATGAGGTTGAGGCAACTGCTGCCATTCAAAACAAAGTTGGTCAGTTTATTGCAAACCCATTAATTAGAAACATTATCGGGCAGGTGAAATCAACAATTGATATGAGAAAGATAATGGATGAGGAAAAAATTTTGATTGTCAATCTTTCAAAAGGAAAAATGGGGGAGGCAAATTCAGCCCTTTTGGGGGCTTTGGTAATTACAAAACTTTATCTTGGAGCAATGTCCCGGGTTGATATCCCAGAAGAAGAAAGAAAGGATTTTTTCTTGTATGTTGATGAGTTTCAAAACTTTGCCACAGAGTCATTTGTTCATATTTTGTCTGAGGCAAGAAAATACCGCCTCTCTTTGACTTTAGCCCATCAATACATTGCTCAGATGGAGGAAAAAGTAAGGGATGCAGTTTTTGGTAATATTGGCACATTAATTGCCCTCAGAGTCGGAGCAGAGGATGCAGAATATCTGGAAAAAGAATTTGCCCCGGTGATTACAAAAGAGGATTTGGTTAATCTTCCAAAGTATAATATCTATATAAAATTGATGATTGATGGAGTTGCAGGAAAGCCGTTCTCTGCTGAAACCCTTCCCCCTCTGCCAAAATTGGAAAAATCGTATAGAGAAGAAATTATTACTCATTCAAGAAAAACCTACGCCCATCCAAGAGAGGGGGTTGAGAGAATGATTGCTGAGTGGGCTGAATCTATAGAGGAGGTACCAAGGAAAAAGAGAGAAGAAAGAAAAGAGGGAATTTCTTTGGCAGAAGCCCTTAAATTTTCGCCAATACCATTTTTTATTCCAAAAAGAAAAACCCAGAAAGAAAAAAAAGAAAAGAAGGAGCCAAAAATTGATGAACTCAAGAAGGTTTTAGAGGAGGCATTGGGAGAAAAAAAGCCAGGGGAAAACAAAAAGCAAAAAGAGAACCCAAAAGAGGGAATTTTGGGACCCGGAGATAATATTAAATTTTATTAAAATGAAGACATTAAAAGAGATAAATGTTTATCAAAAAAGAGTAATTTTGAGATGTGACTTAAATGTCCCAAGAGATTCAGAGGGAGGGGTTTTGGAGGATTTTCGGATAAAAAAATTAATTCCCACAATTGAATATCTTCTAAAAAATGAGGCAAAAATTATTTTACTTGGGCATTTTGGCAGACCCTGGGAGGAGGCAACTTTTCCAAGAAGCGTTGCCCTAAAAAAGAAATATAGTCTGGCTCCAATTGGAGAATATCTTTCAAGAATTTTAAATTACCCAGTTCAGTTTTTGGGTGATTGTATAGGAGAGGAAGTGGAGAGAAAAGTTTCTCAAATGAGGCCAAAAGAAATTATATTACTTGAAAATGTAAGATTTTATAGAGAGGAGAAAGAAAATGATCAGGAATTTGCAAAAAAGTTGGCAGATTTGGGGGAGGTATTTGTAAATGATGCTTTTTCTGCCTCTCATAGAAACCATGCCTCAATTGTCTCAATCCCAAGATATCTTCCCTCCTGTGCAGGATTTTTGATGCAAGAAGAAATTGAGAATTTATCAAAGATAATTAAAAATCCAAAAAAACCCTTGATTGCAATTATTGGAGGGGTAAAATTTGAGACAAAAATAGGGGCAATTATAAAATTTTTAGAAATTGCTGATCATTTATTAATTGGAGGAAAAATTGCAAACACAATCCTTGCAGCAAAAGGAATTGCAATTGGCAGGTTTTTAATAAATCCAAAACTGGAAGAGATGGCCTCAAAGATTGAACTCACAAATCCAAAAGTTCATCTACCTCTGGATGGAAAGGTTTCTTTAATTCCAATTGATGAAGAATATATTCATGTAGCAGCAGTGGGCAAAGTAAGAAGGGAGGAGGAGTGTTTTGATATCGGACCAGAGACAATAGAGTTATTTTCAGGAATTATTAGAATTGCAAAGACAATTATTTGGAATGGTCCTCTTGGATATTTTGAGAATGAAAAATTTGCTCAAGGCACTCATTCAATTACAGAAGCAATTGTTCGCTCAAAGGCATTTTCTGTTGTTGGTGGGGGAGATACAGTAGCATTTTTGCACAAATACGGATTTCTGGATAAATTTAACCATGTCTCAACTGGGGGTGGAGCAATGCTTGAGTTTATTGCCAAAGAAGGCAACCTCCCCGGAATTGATGTATTGGGGTGATATGGTTTTAATTAAAAACATTCCAGATGTTTCAAATCTTATAATAGAGAGCGCAAAAGGCTTTAAAAGAGTTATTATTTATGCCGATGCAGATTTGGATGGGATAGCATCGGCTATTATTTTAAAGGAGACATTTGAACTTTTAAACCCAAAATATAAAAGAAAAAACCTTTGGGTTTATTTTCCTGACAGGGAGAATGAAGGATACGGTATCACAAAAACCGCCCTTGATTATTTCAAAAAAATTGCACCTGCTAATTTTTTTGCACTGGATTGTGGGATTACAAATTTTGAGGAAATTAAATTAGCAAAACAACTAAATTTTCAAGTTATCATTATCGATCATCATCAAGTTTTGGAAAAACTGCCATCCGCAGACCTAATTATCAACCCAAAACAACCAGATGATAAATATCCATTTAAATTTTTTAGCACCGCAGGGCTTTTATATAAACTTGCAAAATTTACAATACAAAAAACCCAAATTCAATGGTATCCTGAAAAGTTTTTAGAACTTGTAGCATTGGCAACTTTAGCAGATCAAATGCCCCTAATTGAAGATAACAAAGAACTTGTAAAACAGGGGCTTTTGGCTTTTAAATATACAAACCGTTTAGGCCTAAAAGTTTTGAAAGAAGCAACTCATTTTGTAGAAGATGATTCAGTTGAACTTTTTCAAAAAATAATTGCTCCATTAAATAGTTCAGATAAGATTAATCATTACCCTCAAACCTATCTACTTTTAACCACTCAATCAAAAAAACAGGCAGAGATTTTGGCAAAAGAATTATTCAGAAAGAGCCGGGAAAAGAAAAAAAGAATCCAAGAGATCGTAGAGGAGGTAGAGAGAAGAATTCAAAATAAAAATTTACCAATTATTTTTGAGAGAGATTCTTCCTGGCCTTTGGTTTTAATTGGGATTGTTGCCTCAAAAATTTGCCAGAAATACAAAAAACCCACATTTCTTTTTAAAATTACAGAGAAAGAGGCAATATGTTCTGCCCGACTTCCAAATAATTTAGATGGGGTAGAGGCAATGGCATATTGTAAAAATTTACTTGAAAATTATGGAGGCCATCCACCTGCCTGCGGTGGTAGGTTAAAAAAGGAAAACCTTGAAAAATTTAAAGAATGCCTCATTGAATATTTTAATTCAATGACCAATGACCAGTGATCAATAATTAATAATCATTTAATCGATATCGATAATATGAAAAAATTCATCATTTACACAGACGGTGCTTCCAAAGGAAATCCCGGCCCTGCAAGCATAGGAGTTGTAATTTGTGATGAGAAAGGCAATGTTTTAAAGGAATGTTCAAAAGAGATAGGAACCACCACAAACAATGAGGCAGAATATCAGGCAGTAATTTTTGGACTGAAAAAAATAAAGGCACTTTTTGGGAAAAAAGTAGCAAAATTATCAGAAATAGAAATTAGATCAGATTCAGAACTTTTAGTATCTCAATTAAACAAAAAATACAAAATATTAGATTCAAAAATTCAAAAACTTTTCATCCAACTTTGGAATCTAATCTTAGATTTTAAAGATGTAAAATTTATTCTTATCCCTCGCCAAGAAAACAAACTCGCTGACAAACTCACCCGCGCTTACCAACAAACAAACCACCAATCTCCTCTCCTTTAGTTTTAAAATTGACGGAGGTCCGACCTCCGTCAATCTTTGAGGAGTGAAAAACTTTTAATCTCTCCTACATGTTTAACATGACATGTTAAACAAAGGCGGG
>JAJOKZ010000018.1 GCA_021129555.1 Minisyncoccota bacterium | reverse complement strand
TTTAACATGTCATGTTAAACAGGTTTTTGGTTTTTTGGTGTCATTTTATATTGCAGAATACGTATTGGAATATTAGTAATTTTAGATTATAATGAAATAATGTTTAGATTTAATATTTAGAACTTGAAAATGGTCTTGGAGGTTGGGAAAATTTTAATTCTTTTTGGGATTATTTTGATGTTTTTGGGATTTTTGCTTTCTTTTTGGCAAAAAGTTCCGATTTTGGGCGAACTTCCCGGAGATATTTATATAAAGAAAGGAAATTTTATATTCATCGCTCCAATTGGTACTTCAATTTTGGTAAGCCTTATTCTTTGGGCAATTTTTTACTTCTTTTCAAAATTTTTTGAAAAATGATTAAAATTAATTAAAACCTATGAGGATATCAGATATTGCAAATTCAAGACAAATTATTTTAGTTACCTCAAGGTGGCAAGATAAAGATGATATTATAACTCTGGCATGGCACACTCCTTTGTCATTTGAACCAATGATGTATGGAATTTGTGCGGAAAAGAGGAGGTATTCGCTCGAACTTATAAGAAAATCAAAAGTATTTGTGGTAAATTTTGTCTCAAAAGATTTTAAATTGGAAGGATTAAAGAAATGTTTTAAAATAAAATAATGGAGAAGTTTTTAAAAACAATTTTGATATTCTTTGTGCTTTGTCTGATGCTTTTTGGGGCTTATTTAGCAAAAGATTTTTTTAAAACTCATCAAGAAACTGGGGAGATAAATGTAATTGAACCTCCAAATATCAAAAAAGAAATTTATCTGCCTCAGCCAAGATATGAAAGCGAGGTTTCGCTTGAAGAGGCAATTTTGAGAAGAAGATCAAGAAGGAAGTATAAAAAAGAACCGCTATCTCTTTTTGAAGTTTCTCAACTTTTATGGTCTGCTCAGGGAATTACCGATAAAAAAAGAAATTTTAGAACAGCACCATCAGCAGGCGCTCTTTATCCATTGGAAGTTTATCTTGTGGTAGGAGCGGTAGAAAATCTTTTGCCTGGGGTTTATAAGTATTATCCAAAAGAGCATAAAATTGTTAGAGTTAAGGAAGAAGATTTAAGAAAGGAGTTGAGAGAAGCATCCTTTGGGCAAAAATGGGTAGAAGATGGAGCAGTGAGTTTGGTTTTTGCAGGGGTTTTTGAAAGAACAACAAAAAAATATGGCAAAAAAGGAGTTTTATATGTCTATATGGAGGCAGGACATGCTTCTCAAAATGTGTATCTACAGGCAGAGGCGCTTGGATTGGGAACTGTAACAGTTGGAGGTTTTTTAGAAGAGAGGGTGAAGGAGATATTATCACTTCCTGAAAATGAAACCCCACTTTATATTATGCCAGTAGGGAAATTGTAATAAGAAAATTGAAGAAGTTAGTAGGTAGAATCTATCAAGAGATTTAAAAAGGATGGTGTGATTTTGGGTTTAAGTGGGGGAATAGATAGAGATAGATCTTACACCTATTTTGGAAAAAATATGGAGACGGTGCCTGTGATATTGAGCCAATTATTGATTTTTACAAAACAGAGACGAAAAAGAGGAAATAGAAAGAGCCCGCAAATATGAGCAAATAAAAAGAGAAATGCCATTAAAGTTTTTATTATGACACCTTTGGGCTCAAAAAATCTTTTGTTAATCTCAGTGATATTAGGAGTGGTAATAATTATAATCTCTGCAATTGTTTTAGGTTTGAAATTTAAAAGATTTTTTTCAGAAATTACCTCTCCGCCCTCACCTCCCACAATGTCCTCAGAGAATATCATTCAAGGAAAGAGCATCCAAATGGGAAGTTGGGCAAGGTATAAGTTAGAAGGATTTCAAGAAAATTTTATTAATAATAAGAAAGTTCCTCTTTTAGAGGAAGTTGTTGCCAAATTTATAAAAGTGCAACTAAACGGAGAAAAGTTCGTTGGAATAGAGATGGAACAGGCAATGGACCCGCAATTGTTACTTTTCTTTGCCTGGGATAGGCACAAAAAAGAATATATTCTTTTAAAACAGAAAGAAATTCCAGCCCTATGCTTTCCGTCTCCAAAAACCACAGAGTTTTTTAAGATATGGGGGAGGCAGAATATTGAAGATGAATATAGAGTGGATTATGATTATAAATTTGCCGGCACAGTTTTTTTTCAATTAGAAACAGGAAAGCAAATCACCGCAAATAAATATTTAAAAGAAGAAGAGATAATAGGAGGGATGCAAAAAATAAAATTATGGTTGAGCAGAGAAGTTCCTTTTTATCTTGTGAGATTTGAAAAAGAAAAAATTATACAAGGGCAGGAAATAGAAAGAAAAATAGTTAATTTGGTAGATTTTTCTTTTGGAGAGTCAACACCCTCTTTTACCCAAGAGGATTTAAAAATTTGCAAATTTCTTTCATCTTTAGAGTTACCCAAAGATCTTATTTTAGATGTGCAAAAAAGGTATTGCTCTCAAGATGAGGATTGTTATTGTGGAAAGGATAAAGATTCTGAGAAGTGTTTTTATGGCAATATAAAGTTTGTTAAAGAGGCAGAAGAATGTTTTGATTTTTGCGACCCGTTTAAGGACCTGTTAGAAATTAAATGTATTGATAATTTATGTACTCCAAGAGTTGTACCAAAATAAATTATTATGGAAAAAATATTTATTTTTCTCCGGGAAGGTCCTGGCCTATCTGGAGACCTATTCCTTGTTCCGGGAAAAAAGGGAGGATACATTTTCTCTTACAAAGATGATAAATTAGAACTCAAAAAGGCAGTAGCAGAAATCTCAGCAAGGAGGGCATTGTATAAAGAAAAGTTAAAATAATAAGAAAAGGCGCCCAAAATTTAAAAGAAAATTAATATGAAGAATTGTGTTTTTTGTAAAATTACAAAAGGAGAAATTTCCTCATACAAGGTTTATGAGGATGAGAAGTTTTTGGCATTTTTGGATATTAACCCAAGAAATCCAGGGCATACTTTGGTAATTCCAAAAGAACATTTTAGATGGGTTTGGGATGTTCCATATCTTGGAGAATATTTTGAGGTTGTAGGAAAAATTGCAAATGCAATTAGAGGGGCAATGAAAACTGATTGGGTTGTTTCTTTAATTTTGGGAGAGGAGGTGCCTCATGCTCATATCTGGCTTGTTCCAAGATTTGAGGGAGATGGTCATGGATCTTCTATAGTTTTATCAAACATAAAAAAGATTCCTGATGAAGAGATGGCAAAAATTGCTCAAAAAATCAAAGAGGAGATAAGAAATTGAGACCGGAGGAACCGGCCTCAATGTATCTTATTTTCCTTTATACTCTCCCTGGATTGAGAGAATTTTTACTTCCGTTGGAGAAATTCTTAATTTTTCAACATGACCAACATGGATTCCTAGATGATGTCCCAAAAGCAAGGCTCGATTCATCGAGTGAGTATCATCTGGTAAAACAATACAGCTTTCTGGGTTTAACTCTTTTTTGCGAAGGTAAGGCATGATTAGTTTAAAAACAGAAAAGTTGGCTATTCTTTCAAAAAACCTTCAAGCAGATTTGATATTTTTTTCTAACATAGGTTTATTTTTTGTCAAACAAATTTTTAGCAATTAAAAATTGGAGTATAATATTAAATGGGTGATTTCTTAAAAAATCTAAAGGAAAACAAAATTGCAATTGCTTTTTTGATTGTTGGGCTTATTGTTGGAGGAGCAATTTATCTAAACCAACAAAAAAGAGATCTCTCCCAAAAAGAAACTTCCTTTTCTCAGAATGAGACCCAAAATGAGAAATGTGAGATTAATTTTTTACAGGCCCCAGATTTTGTAGGTAGATTTTGCAGAGTAAAAGGAAAAATTGATCATATTTATATTTCTCAGAAAGGGAATATCTTTTTAAATTTTTGCAAGGATTATAAAACTTGCCCTTTTTATGGAGTGATTTTCAAAGATGATGCTCCAAAATTTGAGCCAGAAGTTTATGAGGGTAAGATAGTTACAATTGAGGGATTAATTAAAACTTATAAAGGAAGGGCACAGATTATTATTAATGATTCAAGTCAAATTGAAATTGAATAAAAAAGTTTTTCTTTTTATTTTGGCTTTTGCCTTTTTTCTTTTGGGCTGTTTTTTATCTTCTCAGTTTTTGCAACCCTTTTTGGTTTTAAAAGTAATTGATGGAGATACAATTGTTGCAAGGGTTGGGTTTAAAAATAAAACAATAAGATTGCTTGGAATTGATACTCCTGAAATAAAAGGACCCTATACAGAAGAGGAATGTTTTGAAAGAGAGGCTTCAAAGAAAACAAAGAATCTCCTTTTCAAAAAAAGAGTTTATCTTTTAAAAGATCCAAATGCTCCAGATAGAGATAAATATGGCAGGCTTTTGAGGTATGTTTTTTTGGAGGATGGTGAATTTGTGAATGCAAAACTTGTAAAAGAGGGGTATGCCTTTGCCTATATTTTGGAGCCAATAGAGTTTGGAAGATTTTTTGAAGAGTTGGAAAAAGAGGCAAAACAAAAAAAGTTGGGGCTTTGGGGAGTTTGTTCATTTTGAAAAGATTCATTAAGATAAAATAATATGATTGAGAAAATCAAACACCAGGATTTTTTGTGGCTTAATATTAAAAAACCAACAAAAAAAGATTTGGAATATTTAAGTACCAATTTTAATTTTCATCCAATTGTGATAAAAGAGTTAAAAAAACCTTCAATTAGGTCTCATGTAGATCATTTTGAGGACTATTTATATTTTGTCTATCATATTCCAATTTATGATCCAGAGATTAGATCATCTGTCCCAAAGGAAATTGATTTTATTGTCACAAAAAACTGCCTAATTACTGCAACTTATGAAGAGATTGACATTTTTGAGGAATTTTTCAAAAAATGTAAAGAGGATTTAAGGTTGCAAGAGTTGTATTTAAGAGAGGGGCCGGGAAGAATAATTGTTGAGATTATAAAAATTGCCATTCAATTTGCCCTAAGAGAGTTAACCCATATTGCTAAGAAATTAAGAATGGCTGAGAGAGAGATTTTTTCTGAAAGATTAGATGAGGAAAGAAAGGTGAAAGAAATCTCATTTATTAAAAGAGATATTTTAAATTTTCAACTCATAACTCGTCCCCATCAAAAACTTTTACACTCTTTGTTTTTGGAAGGAAGCAAATTTTTTGGAAGAAAGTATAAGATTTATTTCTCAACAATTGAGGCAGAGGAGGTGAAAGTTTCTGATACAATTCAAAATTACCGGGATATGATTGAATCATTGGAGAAAACAAATTCCAACCTGATAGAGATAAAAATTAACAGAATAATGAAGGTAATTACAGTTTTGGCTTTTATTACTTTTCCCCTAACATTTTTAAGTTCTCTTTTTGGAATGAATGTAAAATATGCCCCGTTTTTGGGAAAGCCATATGATTTCTGGATTATTTCTCTTTCAATGCTTTTTTTGGCATTTTTAATGTTTGCTTATTTTAAAAAGAAAAAATGGATTTAAAGACTTATGATGAGCAAAAAAACGCCAAAAAGAAGAAGTTTTGAGATAAGAAAAAAACAAAAAAGAAGAAAAAAACTAAAAAAACTAAAAGAAAAATACTTCTCTGCCAAAACAAAAGAGGAGAGACAAAAAATTATTGAAAAGATCTTAAAAATTGCCCCCACTATTAATTTAGAGGAGTGGCTAAAGGAATAAATTTAAAATTGACAAGACAAGGATACAGAAAAGATATTTATAAGCGATAAAAAGATATGAAGGATAAATCATTTAAAGTTGGGGATTTGGTTCTCCTTATAGATTCAAGGGGGAAGAAATATTTGGTCAAAATAAAAGACAAAAAAGCAAGTTTTCATTTTCACAGAGGAGAAGTCCGTTTTGCAGATATTATTGGAAAAAAAGAGGGGGATGTAGTTTTTACCTCAAAAGGGGAAAGGGTTTTTTTGTTTTTGCCAACCTTGTGGGAGTATATTTTAAAAATGAAAAGAGGGGCACAAGTTATCTACCCAAAAGATATTGGAGAGATTTTAATTTTGGCAGATGTTTTTTGTGGGGCAAAAGTTTTGGAGGCAGGGACTGGTTCTGGTGCCCTAACCCTTGGGTTGTTGAGGGCGGTAGGAAAATATGGAAAAGTTGTTTCCTATGAGAAAAGAAAAGAATTTTTTGAGATTGCAAAAAATAATATTGAGAAATTTCAAAAGATAAGAAAAGAGGAATGGGGGAAGTTGGAGCTTAAAAACAAGGATCTAAAAAAAGGAATAGATGAGAAAAATTTTGATCGGGCATTTTTGGATTTGCCAGACCCATGGAATTTTTTGGAGATAGTAAAAAAAGCTTTAAAGCCCGGGGGAATTTTAACCTGCTATCTTCCAACGGTTTTGCAGGTTTTTAATCTTGTAGAGACAGTTGAAGAAAAATATTCAAAAGATTTTTATCTGATGGGAATTTATGAGATATTAAAAAGAGACTGGCAAAAAAGAGAGAAAAGTTTGCGTCCAAAAGATAGAATGGTTGCCCACACCGGCTTTATCATTTTATTCAAAAAAATTAACCGATGAATTTTAAATTTGACAGAATTTTTTAAAATGTTATGATTGAATTGAGGAAGGGGTAAAATGCCCAGAGGTCGCTTCCTTGAAAATAATAAATAAGTTTAGGATAATTTTTGGAGGCCTCCAAAAATTATTCCAAAAAGTTCAATGACAAGTAAGTTGTATGTTGGGAACCTTTCTTATGATACAAGCGAGGATACTTTAAGAAATGTATTTTCCCAGGCAGGAGAAGTGAAGTCAGCGCTGATTATTACAAACAAAATGTCTGGTAGATCAAAAGGATTTGGTTTTGTGGAGATGGGAACAGAGGAAGAGGCCCAAAAAGCAATTGAGATGCTAAATGGGCAAGAAATTGATGGGAGAAATATAATTGTTGATATTGCAAGACCACCCAAACCAAGAAGAAGGTTTCTCAGATAAATAGAGCCCAAAAGCCCCGCCTTCGGCGGGGCTTTTGGGCTCCAATTTTTAAAAACATTTCCCCACAACCAAAGTTTAATTTATAATAAGCCCATGAAACAAAAACTCCCAAAACTTTTTAAAAACATTCTTTATTCTTATAAATTCTCCTCAATTGACCCCCAAAAACACAAAAAAGAGATTATAGTCAGCACTATAAATTATGGGGGGTGGGAGCATTGGAGGCAACTTTTTAGAATTTATAGCAAAAAAGAAATTAAAAAAATCATTAAAGAGACACCAAAAAGTGAATTCAGGCCTCAAGCCTTAAAATTAATCTCTTTGCTTTTAAACCTTCCAAAGCAAAATTATGCATCAAGAAGCACTAAAATCAGAGCAGAAAAAAATTTTTGAAAAATTGCCAAACTTCCCAGAGTATTATCTTGCAGGAGGCACCGCCCTGGCTTTACAAATAGGTCATCGAATTTCTATTGATTTTAACCTCTTTTCCTCAGATGAAATTCCTGAAAATTTCCCAGAAAAAGTAGAAAAGATTTTTCAAGATTTATTAGAAGTGAAAATTGTTGTCAGACATTCCGAACAGGTAAGTTTTATGGTTGGAAGAACCCTTCTTTCGTTTATAAAATATCCTTTCCCTGTAATTTTGAATTTATTGGAATACAAAAAAGTAAAAATGCTTTCTGTGCCAGAAATTGGTGCCACAAAAGCATATGCTTTGGGTAGACGGGCTATATTTAAGGATTATGTAGATTTGTTTTTTATTATTAGAAAAAGATATTCAACATTAGAGGAAATTACCAATTTAGCAATTAAAAAATTTAAAGAAAAATTTGAACCCCGGCTTTTTTATGAGCAACTTATTTATTTGGAGGATGTGGAAGAGATGCCAATTGAATATTTAAAAAAAGAAAAACCCACCAAAAAAGAAATTCAAAAATTTTTTGAAAAAGAAATAAAAAAATTAAAACTCAAATAATATGAGCCATCCAAGGGAAGAAAAAACAGTTTTAATTATAAAGCCAGACGGTGTTAAAAGAGGGCTAATTGGAGAGATAATCTCAAGAATTGAGAAAAGAGGGCTAAAAATTATTGCCCTTCAGATGATTTGGGCAACAAAAGAACAAATTGATAATCATTATCCAAAAGATGAGGGATGGATAGGGCGCCTTGGTGAAAAAACCCTAAAAAATTATCAGGATTTTGGGATGGATCCAATAAAAGAATTGGGGACAGAGGATCCGCTTGAGATTGGAAAAAAAGTAAGGGGTTGGCTTATTGATTATATGACCTCCGGCCCTCTTGTAAAAATGGTAATTAAGGGCATTCATGCAATTACAATGGTAAGAAAAATTGTTGGCTCCTCTATGCCCGCTGATGCTGAGATGGGAACAATTAGGGGAGATTTCTCAGTTGATGATGCAACCGCAGCAAACAGGGACAAACGAGCAATTCATAATTTGGTGCACGCATCAGAAAATGAAAAAGAGGCAGAGCATGAGTTGAATTTCTGGTTTGCGCCAGAGGAAATTCATGATTATAAAAGAGCAGAAGAGGATATTATGTTCTAATACAGAACTAAAGCCAAATAAAAAAGGCACAAACCAGAAATTCACAGAGGGAGTCGGGGAGATTGGATATCTTCTACAAAACATGGCTTGACTTTATCTTTCTGAAAGAGTTAAAATGAAATAGGGTTCTGAGTTTCTGGCGAGATTCCGGCACTATATTCCCATAGGGAGCCCTATATCTAGTTGGTCTGCGGACCAACTATGCGGGCACCCACCAGAGTTTTTGCTCCGGAATTATTCTGCCAGAAATCAGAACCCTTTTATATTTGGTATTGACAAACGAGACATTATCTGATATAATATAAACAGAAAGAGTAGGCAAAAAGTTTTAAGAAAGAAACCACCCTTGACAAAATAAAATAGATTTGATATAATATAAGTGTAAGCTCTTTACAACATTGGAAATTAAGAAAAGGAAGCATTACCCTTGACATAAAATAGATGGTGTGATATAATATAAATACAAGATAAAGTTCTGCTCATTACAATAAAAATAAAAAAGAAGAGAGAGTCGTCATCGAGTTTAACTTCAACTTGATGGCGTAAAAAATTTCAAAAACTAATTTTAAAAGGTCATTTTGAAATTAACTCCAGAAAAGGCGACTCTCTCGAGTCGCCTTTTCTGGTTTATAAGATCCTTGAAAAATTATGATTAGAGATAAACCTTGGTGATTCAGGACTTGCCCCAAACCTTCTGCGGTTTGAGGGCAGGGAAGTGGAGAAGAGAGAGTATCTCTTTGTGGAAGGACGCTCAAGTAATGTATTTTGGGGCGCAATCCTTTCACACAAAGGGATTTAGTTGGCTTGGGAATGGGCGATTCCCAGGATGGATTCGATCCATCCTCAACCCTTCATCGGGCTAACATCAAAACCTCTTCTCCACCTTCCTGTTCTTTGAAATAGCACCTTAAAATTTTCTCTTAAAAATCAAACCCTTCGAGGGAGGGACGTCCCAAAAAGGGAGTGCGCCTTTCCTCAAGGAGCGAAGAAGAGAGAGTTCCCGCAAAATACTCTGCGGGATTTCAAGAAGAGAGAGTAATTGATGATTTTTGATAGAAATCGTCCTTGAGGAAAGTGCAGTCCCTTTATGGGGCAACCTGCTCTTTTCAAAAATAGGCCATCCCTCCACCTCCGGGGATGGTCAGAAAAAGATCAAACCTTTGGTCTTTTTCTGAACGTTCCCGGCCTCCTCCTTTCTCCAAAGTTCAGAAACTTAGTTTCTAGGTTTGGGA
>JAJOKZ010000032.1 GCA_021129555.1 Minisyncoccota bacterium | reverse complement strand
AAGCGTTTCCGAAAGACCCAGCCCTTTTGAAAAAGGGCTGGATGCCAAAGCCAGCAAAAATTAACTCCTTTTTAATTGAAAAATTTTTGTCGCCCGCCCTCTTAAAAATAAAAATTTTTGCTGGCTTTGGCGGTCTGCCGGCTAGCCAACTTTTCGGAAACGCTGGGTGGGATTGCCGCCCGCAGGGCGACAATCAAAAGTCAGCATCAGGATTTTGTTCAAAATAGGTTCGAATTTTGTCCAAAAGACACCGCCATTTTACGATTTTGACTTTTTGAGAAGGTATTGCCGAGCCCGAGCGAAGCGAGGGCGAGGCAAGAATCTTCAAAAACACAAAAATTGAATATTGGCGGAGGGTGCAGGACTCGAACCTGCAAGAGGATAAATCCCCACTGGTTTTCGAGACCAGCGCCTTACCAATTCAGCCAACCCTCCATTAAAAATAAATTTTATACCTCAAAAAAGAATAGAATAAATTAGTATCAATTTCAACCTTTTTTGGAAAAAGATACACAAATGGAGTGTTTGAGAGAGTATAAATAATTTTTGTTAAAATTTTTGCCTTTTGAATTTTTGGCCAAAAAAACTTTAGACCTTTTTTTCTATAAGACAAAAAGTCAGGGAATTCCTCTACCAAAATTTTAGCTGATTTCAACCCCCAAATAATTCCTCCTCCACTTGTGGGAGTAGTTAAACCTGCTGCATCTCCACAGAGGATGATTTTTTTGTTTTTTGGAAGAACAATTCCCAGAGGAATTAAGGCGGATCTTAAATTTTCTTTTTTTATTTCAACTTTTCTCTTTTTTAAAAACTTCAAAAAAATCTGATAGGTATTTTTTGGATCCCCAATTGCTCCATATTCAACTATCTCTCTTCTTGGAACTCTCCATAAAAATCCAGAAATTTCTTTTTTGGGCCAAATTTCAACCTCCTTTGAATTAGCGTCCTTCTCTAAAAAGCATTGAAGTCCCAATCTTAGAAATGGGGGGTTTTCTCCCAAAATTTCCCTTGTTTTTGAAAGTGCTCCATCGCAGCCAATAATTCTAAAAAAACCATCTGGCAATTTTTCTATTTTTTTGCCCAATTGAATTTTGACTCCTTTCTCTCTTGCAAGGCTTGCTACTAAATTGTCCAACTTTCCTCTCTCAAAAAGATACAGGGAAGGATTAAACCGAACCTGAATATCCTTTTTTGGAAAATGAGCAATTAAGTAATCTATCTTTCTTTTTACAACCTTTTCTGCCTCAGGGATATAATTAAAAATTCTCTCAGATATCAGGGCGGTGCAAGGTTTTTTACCAATTTCTTTTTCTTTTTCAAAAACAGAAACCTCAAAGCCTTTCTCTTGTAATTCTTTTGCAAGATACAACCCAACAATCCCTGCTCCAATAATTGCCACCTTTTTATTTGTCATAAAAGGTCAATTTGGCAAATTTCCTTTTACCAACCTGAATTATCATTCCCTCTTTTATCTCAACAACCATCTTTGGATTTTTGATAACAGTTTTATCTATCTTTACCCCACCCTGTTTAATTAGACGTTTTACCTCACTTTTTGATTTTGCTAAATTTAGATATATTAAAAGCTCTAAAATTGGGTAGGATTTTTTTGGTGAAAAAAATGTTGGAATTTTGACCGGTGGCTCTTTTTCCCTAAAAACTTTTATAAACTCTTCTCTTGCTTTTTTGGCCCTATCCTCTCCCCAAAAATATGAAACTATCTTAAAAGCCAATTTTTCTTTAGCATCTCTTGGGTTCAATTTGCCCCCTTTTATTTTCTTCTTCATTTCTTTAACCTCCTTCTCTTGAACATCTGTCAAAAGCAAAAAGTAATCAAAAATTAACTCATCTTTAAGAGACATAATCTTTCCAAACATCTCCTCTGGAGGATCGTTAAAATTAACAGTATTTTTATAAGTCTTGCTCATTTTTCTTCCATCCAAACCCAAAAGAATAGGAACGGTTAAGACAAATTTTTCTTTTTTGTTATAAATTTTTTGAAGTTTCCTTCCAATAAGCATATTAAATTTCTGATCAGTTGCTCCAATCTCCAAATCTACATTTAGGGCAACCGAATCATATCCCTGAAGTAAGGGATAAAGCATCTCAGAAACCCAGACCTCTTTTCCTTTTTTAAATCTTTCCTGAAACATATCTCTCTCAAGCAATCTTGGAACAGTAAAACAAGATGCAAGTTCTAAAATATCTTTTAATCCCATTTTTCCAAGCCAGGGGCTATTATAGACAATCTCTGTCTTTGAAAGATCCAAAATTTTTGAGAGTTGATCTTTGTAGTTTTCCATATTTCTCTTAATCTCTTTCTCATTTAAAGGTTTTCTTTTTGTATCTCTTCCTGATGGATCTCCAATTTGAGCAGTAAAATCACCAATCAAAAGGATGGTTTTATGCCCCAATTCTTGAAATTCTCTTAATTTTTTGAGTGGAACTAAATGTCCAAGATGTAGATCTGGGCTTGTTGGATCAATTCCAAAATAAACCCTTATCTTTTTCTTTTTTACCAAATCCAAAAATGCCTTTTTTGAAGGCAACACCTCCTCAACCCCTTTTGCCAAAACTTTCTCAATTGTAAGACTTTCTTTCATTTCTTGCTTATTATATCATCAAATTTTCCCTTTTCAAACAAGAATTACTCAACATGTCATGTTATGCTCATAAACTAATTACTTTTTTGGTGGACCCGACCGGACTCGAACCGGTGACCCCGTGCATGCCATGCACGTGCTCTACCAACTGAGCTACGGGCCCATCTGGGATGAAAGAATCTGATTTAGGTATTTGGTTGATTGCTCAATAAAATACTCTTTCATTTCTTTTATAATTTTTTTCCTCTCTTTTTTTGATTTTGCTATTAAAAGCGGTTGTAAATTCTCAAGTTCTTTGAAGGCCTTGTAGCTTTCGCTCCAAAAATTACCCTCTGAAAGTTTAACTCCAAATTTTCTCTCAACCAGCCCAAGAAGACGTTTTGGGGTGTAATTCTTTGCCATTTTTTCTTAGGTTTTAAGCTTTTGTGTTCAAAATAAACAAATTCTATTCTCAATTTATCTTTATTCTCTAAAAAAAATTCATATCGGTCAAAAATCTTTTTTTTCTCAATTTTTTTAAATTTTAAATTTTTTTTTATTTGATTAATAAATTTCAAAACTTTCTCATAAGAAAAAGGTCTTTCGCTAAAAAAATCCAAAACTTTCTCTTGCAAAGAGGTAAGCTCAACCATAGATTTTGAAATAATGTTTAAGCAATTCTCTTTTGCCAGGATCTAATTTTTTTTTCAATTCTGGGAAATGTTTCTTAATGATTTCTTTTTTAAGCCCTTTCCAATCATCATAATTAATTTTTCTCTCCAAATACCAAAGCCATTGCCTTTTTGTTCTTGGCTTCCAATTTTTTGGCAGATTGTAATCCCAATTAAACATATATGCCCCCACCAGGAGTCGAACCTGGATCTGCGGCTTAGGAGGCCACCGCTCTATCCTCTTGAGCTATGGGGGCGATTAAAGTAATTAGTTGATGGGTTGATGAGTTAATTGGGTTGATGAGCAAGTTTCTTATTGATTTTAATTTATCTTGAGAAGATGTCAATGTAGTTTTCTTTAAGGGTCTTTTGAAAAACCCCTATTCTTTTTTGGTAATTTTGCAAAAATTCTTGAAAAACCTCCTGATTGATTTCAACCTCCTTTGGGGAAATTTTTATCTCTTTTTTCTGAATTCTAAAAAGATAGAAGTATAAAAGTAAAATATTAAAAAGAATAACCAACACCACAAAAAACACAAAAAACAAGAAGGCCTTTTTTGCCAAAAAAACAGGGAGTTTTTTGAAAAACCTATATATATTTTCTTTAATTTGGGCTTTGCGCATAAGCCTTTATGAGTAAATCAATCTCTAAACCTTCTTTTTGAGAAGAAATAATAACTCTTTGGGTCTCAACCAGCCATTGACTGTTTTCAATTCTTTTTAAAAACCTCAAAAATGAGGGGAATTCTCCCCTAAGTTTTATTTTAAGGAAAATATAATCAAATGGAGTTTTTTCTTCTTCTTTTGGGGGCAAAGGAGTAATCTCTAAAGTCAAATTTTCTCTTTTTGCCTCTTCTTGACAAAAACTTACAATCTCTATCGGAAGTTCTTTATTAACAAAAAGTTGATTTTTTACCAGATTATCCATCTCCTTTAAATTTTGAAGATAAAGCTTGTGATAAGTTTTGAAATTTTTAAAATTGGCAATCTCTGCCTGAATTGTAGCAAGTTCTTTTTTCATTGAAAAAAGAACTTTTGATGTTTTAGAAATTTGCATAAAGGTTGGAACGATTAAAAATGCAATAAAAAACACATTGATTATCAATGAGACCAAAACAATTATTAAAATTTTGTTTTTTTTCTTCATCTTCTAAAGAGAAATTTTTACCTGAAATTCTATTTCCCGAGTTGGCATATAGGTGCCGATTGAAAATTCAACTTTTTTGAATTCTGTTTCTTTCTTTAGAGTATCTTTAAATTGATTTAAACTCGAAAGCGTGGCTATTTTTCCTACAATTTGTAAGTTTCTTTCTTCTTTATCAAAATAAAAATAGGTTAGATACGCATCTTTTGGTAAGAGTTCTATAAAGCGAAAAAGAAGATCTGAGACAAAGATTTGCTCTTTATAAATTTGATTTATTGAATTTAGGGTCTTGTTAATCGATCTAATTTCTTTTTTAACTTTTTGGACTTGTAAAATATTGGGCCTCTCTATTTCTACTTTTGCCTCAATGGTATTTTTTTGAATACCAATATTAATTTTTAAAGCCAAAAAAGAGAGATATAAAACAAGGAGGCAAGATAAAACCAATATCTCAATTATAACAAACATTTTGAGTCTTTTTTCCCAAAGAATTCTTTCTTTCTCTTGTGGTGGTAAAAGGTTAATCATAGTCATAATTAATTGCTCTTTTTGCCAGACCTATTGCAACTGTATATCCCAAGAGATCTTTCTTTGATATTGGACACTCTTTTACAGTCAAAGAAAGATTTACTAAAGGATTACCAATTTCAGTCGGCAGATTAAGTTCCTGGGCAAGAAAATTTTTCAATCCCAAAAGATTTGACCCTCTGCCACAAAGGATAATTTTTTTTACAGTGGAACCATCCTCTGGGAGAAATCCGTGGCTAATATGAGAATGGTAAAAATCAATATATCGCTTAATTTGCTCTTTTAGATCTGTAAGAATTGGAATTAAGGCACCAAATACTTCCTTTCCTTTTTTTGCTTTTTTTGATAACCCATATTTAATTTTCAATTTTTCTGCCTCTTTGAAATCAATTTTTAAAGTTTTTGCAATTGCCTTTGTAAAAAGGGTAGAGGAAATTGGAATTGAGGCGGTAAATCTTATTGATTTTCCTCCAAATAAGACAAAGGTTGTTCTTGTGGCTCCAATATCTATTAAAAGATAAGGAAAAAGAGATGTCTCGTTTTTAACCAAAGCCCTTGCAATTGATTGAGATTCAACCTCAAAGGCCAATGGCTTCAGGCCTGCTTTTTTTAAAGAGAAAAGATAAGGGTCAACAGTTGACTTTGGAAGAGCAATTAATAAAACCTCCATTTTTTCTTTTTGGTTTTTTCTCAAAGAGGGAACAATTTGGGAGCCAAGATAGACCTCACCAATTGGAAAGGGAATATAATTTTCTGCCTCAAAAACTATTGCTTTTTTTGCCTCTTCTTCTGACATCTTTGGCAAAGTTATCACCCAAACAAATGATTTTTCTTCGGGCAAAGAGACAACCACATATCTTGTCTTTAGTTTTTTAACTTTTTTTATAAGTTTTTTAATCTCCTCTGATAGGGCGTCGACTTTTTTAATCTCCCCTCTTTTGAGAATCCCTTTTGATATAGAGATTTCGCCAAAAACCTCAATTTTATATTTTTTCTTTATCTTTTTTAATTTTATCAATTTCAAAGAACGGTCTGATATGTCCAGGCCAAAACCTTCAGGATTTAATTTTAAAAAATTAAGCATCATTCTTCTTCCCATTCAAAAATTTCATATTCTCCATGGGTTGGGAAATAAGGAGGGGGGCTGTAGGTTAAATCTGGGTTATAACTCATCTCTGTCTCTCTATATCCTGAAATTACTCTTCCTTGCCAACCTACCCAGGTGAATGTCCAAATTTTGTTTGTAATAATTGAACCGTAGGTCTTAATATAATCTCTGATTGCATAAGTTCTATAAGGTTCCCATGGCAAATTTGGGTAGTAATATCTAAAAACTCTTCCTCTCTGAGCCAAAAGTACGGCTTCAATTTCCAATCTGTTTGGAGAATATAAAGGAATTAAAATGTCGCTCTGAGAAATCAAGCCCAAGACCGCATCCTCTGTTACATAATTTATATTATCATGAATAATAATTTTTTTTAACTGATCTGGAATTTCTGGAAGCCGGGCTGCAACAACAGTTACCCTTCCTGCAACATCTCCGCTCACCCAAAGATTATCCTCAACAAAGATTGGAGCGCAATCTGAAGGAAGATCGTACATTCCAAGAAGGGTTTTATTTTTAATACTATTTGACTCTATCACCAAATTCTCCCCATCCCACCCATAAACTGGTCTTTGAAGACGGGTCACTTTATAAAGATAAAATTTTCCATTCGACAAAAATTCTATATGGTATCCTTTTCGTCCCGATGGCCCAAAGTAAAATCCTGCATTTTGGGCTTCCTCTTTCAAGGTTGCCAAATCTCTTGAGATAAGATCAAAATCTATTGCAGGAACTGGAAAGTCCCAAAGGCCTAAATCCTTACCCTTTCCTTCCCCCCAGATACCCGGACATTCACAACCAGAGGCAGTCCATCTGCAGGGGTCATTACATCTCCAATAATCGCACCCATGTTCAGGCCCACAGATATATGTCTCCTTTGCAGAAGTTGCCAAAGAATTTTGCTCTCCATCCATTCTTATTCCCCCATTTGAATGGAGGGGTCCCTTTAACCTTCCCTCCTCTCCAATCCAGACATTTGAATTTGTCAAAAATGCATACTTTGCCAAGGATGGTTTTGCCCATTTCGCTTTTAGTTTTCTTTTGGTTTCCGGAAACTCTAAAGTATAACCCTCAGATTCAATAATCGCCCAAGGATAGCATTTACTGGGAGGAGTAATCCATAAAACAAATTCTCCAACAACGTTTCCCTCTGGATCTTTATATTCATGAACAAAGGGTCCATATGGGGGATTTTGACATTTCTCTGAACCAGGGGGGACTCCATCACAAAAATCCTGGGGAGCATGGGCAAGACGCCAGCGATAATAGTTAATTCCCGCCTCTGCAATTTGAAAGGCAAGTTCATATGCAGACTTTTTCTTTGAGGCCCTATATTGAGCAAGAATCAAACTAATAATACTTCCCATAAGAATTAAAAAAATGAGGGAAAAAACCAAGACAATTGTAACTAGGGTTCCTTTTTCTTTTTTCATAAATTGGTCTTTAAATTTCTTAATTGAACAAAGCTTTCCAATACAAAATCCTGAGGTGGACGGTTTGGATCTATATTAACAACCAAATAAACGCTCATCATCTTTGTGTCTTTTAGACGAGAGGGGGGCTTAAGTTCGTTTCCGTCTCCATCATAATAATGAAAAATTGGAGATTGGTTTCTGACATAAGAGGTAATTACAGAAATTTTTTCTTTATCTTGTGGGTATCTTATTGGCCAACCCTCTGGCTCAATAACTCCTTTTTTTAAATTTTTACCATCTAAAAAATATCTTACCCTTTCTGTATCGTTGTCATCATCAATATCTGAATAAAAAATAAATTCGTAATCATCTGCTTTCTCAATGATATAGGAACCATCATCTCCTTCTCTTGCCTCCCTTATTTCTTTTACCATCGTCTTTATTCCTTGTCTTGCCTCAAAAATTGCCTGGGATTGCTCAAACATATAACTGTGAGTTGTATAAAGATTTACAGCTAAAGCGCTCAATCCTAAAATACCTACTGCAAAGACAAAAATGGCCAAAAGTGCCTCAATTAAGGTGAAACCGTCTTGTTTCTTGATTAATCTCTTCATTGTGGCAAAAGATTGATTGTCTTTGTTGTTTTTCCAAAAATCTCAACAGCTGTTGTTGAGGTTTGATAATTTGAAGCCCCAACTTCTAAGGTGTAGATACCCCTCTCCGGTAGCAGAAAATATGCCTTACCGTTTTGGTCAGTTGGAAGAATCTTGTCATAGTTTGGATTAAAAAGATGAACGCTTGCTCCAAAAATAGGATCATTAGTTGAGGCATCTAAAACATTTACCAAAAGAGTGTTTTCGACCTCAAAGTAAAGATCAACCTCCAAATTGGTGTTGGGCAGAAGATTGACTGGATTTGAAGGGGTAACTCGCAAAAGATCCATACCGGTTGTTTGTGTTGTTGAAAAATAATAAGAATCCCATTCCATATCCTCTAAAGTAAGTTGTCCGTTAGCATCTGTTTGCAAATCCTGCGAATATTTATAAACAGGTTCATTATTCTGGTCAGCGCCCAGAGTTTTTGCTCCCTGCAAGCGAAAGGAAATGTTTGACAAAAGTGGGGTATTATAATAAATATGCCATTCATTAAGGTAGGGAGTTGAATGAATGTCTTGAGTTGTAAGTTCGGCCCTGATTTTAATTTTTGAATATTTTGAGATGTCTAAATTTGAGAGATCAACAGGGGACTCTACAAACCCTAAAGAATTACCCGGCAAATCAGATTCAGGAATTAATTCCCAGGTTTTATCTTCTGTGTAATAGTAAATCTGATAGGTAATATTTGTATAGTCGCCTTTGAAATCTATAAATTCAAAACTTGACCAATTTACAAGATCCTCTGGGGCAATTGGAATTGACTCCAAATAGCCAGAGGTCACATAGCTTGCGACTTTTCTTAATCGCACCCGCCCATCTTCAATTTCAACATCTGAGTAACTAGATATCTTTGAAAAATTTGTGAAATCATCATCAAAACTTTCTTGCGCCCTTGTCTCAATAAAGAGGGTGCTTAATCTATCAATTGCAAAACCTACCTCGGTTAAATCTCCTTCATATACACTTAGATGTGGTTTTTTTGGATTAGCAATTTCCTCCCTTGAATATGTTCTCTCAGTTGAATAACCAGGTTTTGTAACCCAAACCTGGTATGCCTCAAATGAAGCAGGGGCGCCTGGCAAAAGTAAATTCCCATAATCATCGGTTAGATATGTAGCATCAATTGGAGGAGAGACTTGATCATTTTTTATTCTTACCTCTGCCCGAGATACTCCCTTACCTGATGCATTTAAAACAGTAATTAAAATTGTTCCCCCTCCTTCTGTTGTCTCAATTCCTTTTGGGGCAATATCAGAAATTAAAATAACCTCTCCTCCAATCATTTTTGGCCAGGAAACTTTCACCTTTGCCCTTTTATAATCAGAGGGGATAGGATCATCTGGGGCCAGTCCATCAAAGGGGTTATCAATATAAACAATAGTTGTTTTAATTGTAAATTCTATATTATTTAGAGTTGTTGTTTCTTCTTGGGGAATCACTCCTGAGGGAATACCCCCAACAGTACCTACATCTTTATATGGGAGGTTTCTTATCTCCTCCATTCTTTTATTTGCCAAAAACAAGGCTGTTGCCCTTGCTTTTGACTGAATTAAAATCTCCATTCCTGCCACAAAGGCTCCAACAATTCCCACAAAAATGATCACTATTAAAAAAATTGTAACTAATGCTTCAATTAAGGTAAACCCTTTTAATTTTTCCTGCCTGCCGGCAAGCAGGAAATTTGGAATTTGGAATTTGGAATTTGGAATTTTCATCTTATTTATAGTGCTCCCATCATTGAATAAATAGGTTTTATCATCGAAATTGCAAACACAGCAATCACC
>JAJOKZ010000012.1 GCA_021129555.1 Minisyncoccota bacterium | reverse complement strand
AATACCCATCAACATCTCCGTAACATCTCAGATCCAAAGTCCTACCCTGCTGGTCTTGGATATCTGATTGAAGCACTTCAAGTTCTGGGATTGTTATATTTAAGCTTTCAGGGGAAGCACAAAGATTTTCATAGGAACCACGATCATTATATATTATCCCCGCCTGAGTTCTTACCTGTGCCAGATTAGATTTAATTGCGGCATTTTTTGCTATCTCAGGCCCTCTTCTAATAGATACCACAACAATGGATGCCAAAATTCCAATGATTGTAATTACAACTAACAACTCAATTAATGTGAAGCCTCTCTTTTTGTGCATATTATTAAATAAACTGCATCATTTATTTCTCGACCTTTAGTGTTTCCTATATTAATTGTATTCCAAAAATCCTATTTTAGCAACGTTTAGAATCCAAATGCCCCAATGTTTTGGTAAATTGGTAAAAATATCCCAAGCATCAATCCTCCAACAATTAAACCCAAAACAATAATCATAATGGGCTCAATAATGCTTACTAGTCCCTCAATTGCAGCATCAATTTCTGTGCGGTAAAATTCTCCTATTTTTTTCAATGCCTCGTCCAACCTTCCGCTTTTCTCCCCCACCCTTACCATTTGAACAACCATTGCAGGAATGCTTTTTGGATATCTCTCCAACACAGCACTTATTGTCTCTCCTCTTCTCACCCCTTCTTTTGTCTCCTCAACTATTTTTTTATATTTTTTATTTGTAACCACCCCACTTGTTACCTCCAGCGCCTGAGTGATAGGCAAACCTGCAAAGATCAAAGTTGAAAGATTTTCACAAAACCTTGTGATGTAAATTTTTTGAGCAATTTTTCCAATAATGGGGAGTTTTAAAGACAAATTACTTAAAAATTCCTTTCCTTCTTTTGTGCTTAAATATCCCCAAATCCCAAAAATTATAAATAAAATAGATGTCAAAACTAACCACCACCAAGTTTGCAAAATCACTCCCGTTTTAATAATTGCCCTTGTCGCTGCAGGTAAGGGAATCTCTAAATTTTCCATTGCCTCAGAGAATCTTGGCAGGACCACAAAAAACATCAAAATGCCTACCAAAACAAAAACAACCAATACAAGGGCAGGGTAGGTCATTCCGTTTTTTATTTTTGTTAAAAGTATATACTCTTTCTCTAAATTGTCTGCAAGATAAGTTAGGCTGTCTGCCAATTTTCCTGACGCCTCTCCTGACTTAATCATATTCACAAAAAAATCTGAAAAAACCTCTGGAAATTTAGATAAAGCATCTGAAAAATAAGTTCCTGCCTCAACATCGTCAGCAATTTTTAAGACAACTTCTCTAAACCGAGTTTTCTCTGCCTGAAGAGCAATTGATCTTAGGGCCTCAACTAACCCAATTCCTGATTTAAGCATTAAAGCCAAATGGCGAGAAAAATATAAAACATTTTTTTTTGTTGGCCTTGTTAAAAATCCCAACTCTCTTGCATAAAAGGGTTTTTTCTCCTCTGCCCCAAGATAAGTTATATAAAGCCCTCTCTCCTGTAAAAGAGTTGCTGCTCTTTGTCTGTTTGGCGCCTCAATAATTCCAATCTGAATTAACCCTTCCTTTGTTCTTGCCTGATATTTAAACCTCATCTTTTTAGAAGTTCTCTTAATTCCTGGGGGTTTAACGAAAAATTATGGGCGTTCTCCAATGTTATCTTTTTCTCCTTTACAAGTTGGGCAAGTGATTGATTTAAAGTCATCATTCCTTCCTCAGATGAGGTAGCAATTATCAAAGGAATTTCATGAATTTTATTTTCTCTAATTAAGTTGGCAATGGCAGGAGTGTTTATCATTACCTCGCAGGCAGGAATTAGGCCTCCTCCAATCCTTGGAACTAATCTCTGAGAAATAACCCCAAGCAAGGATCCTGAAAGTTGAGCCCTTGCCTGCACCTGTTGGGGTCCTGAAAAACTATCAACAATTCTGTGAATCGTCTGGGCGGCTGAATTTGTATGAAGGGTTGCAAAGACAAGGTGTCCTGTCTCTGCAGCAGTAATTGCTATTGCAATAGTTTCTGAATCTCTCATCTCCCCCACCATTATCACATCCGGATCCTGACGGAAAGTTGACCGAAGGGCTCTTGCAAAAGATAAGGTGTCTAAACTAACTTCTCTTTGATCAACAATTGCTAAATCGTCTTCAAAAATATATTCGATTGGATCCTCAATGGTGATGATGTGTGCAGGGCGAGTGTGGTTTATTTGGTCAATTAAAGCAGCAAGGGTTGTAGACTTTCCATGGGAGGAGGGTCCTGTAACTAATACAAAACCCTGAGGAGCGCGGGTAAATAAATGAAGAATTGAGGGAAGGTTTAGCTCTTCAATTGTTGGAATTTTTGAGGGAATGAAGCGCAGGGCACAGCTTATCCTTCCCTGTTGAAAATAAGCATTTCCCCTAAACCTACCTTTTCCTTTAATTTCATAAGAAAAATCTATCTCCTTGTCCTCTAACAATTTCTGATATTTTTCTTCGTTGAGCATACATCTTATCAGCTCTTTTACATCTTTCTCAAGCAGAAAATCATACTCCTCCATTGGTTGAAGTTTTCCATCAACCCTTATAATTGGTCTTCTCTCAGGGGAGAAATGTAGATCTGATGCTTTTTGGTCTATTGTTGCTTCAAGTAATTTATTTAAAAAATTTTGGTATTGCCTCATAAAAGTTTTTTTATTTCCTCTATCACCTCAGAGGGGGTATAATTTGTCTTAATTAGATATTTATCTGCCCCAAGGTTCAGCCCTTTTTCAATTTCTTCTTTCTGGCCAAGATTTGAAAGGATAACAATTTTTGTCTGAGGGCTTTCTTTGTTAATTTTTTTTAAAACTTCCCATCCGCTTGTATTTGGCAAGACAATATCCAAAAGAATTAAATCTGGTTTTTCTTTGAGAAAAAGATTTTGAGCCATTCCTCCATCAGTTGCAACCAAAACTTCAAAACCCTCTTCTTTTAATTTAGTTGTATAAATATCTATTAATAATGGATCATCCTCAACAAGAAGAATCTTTTTTGCCATATTCGCTGATTAGTAATCATTAATTATTGATCCAGCCACTTCTGGATTAACCAAAATTATCAATCTGCCAACTATTCAATCTGTTAACCTGCTAATTAGTCAACTAGTCAATTCGTCAATCAGTCAATCAATACTCCTCTGTAACTCTCAAAACCTCCTCAATTGTTGTCAGCCCCTCCAGCACCTTTAAAATACCGTCCTGTCGCATTGTAATCATTCCCTGTCTTCTTGCCTCCTTTGCAATTTTATCCTCGCTTGGCTGAGCCAAAACTACTTTTTGTAATTGTTTTGTCATTTTTAAAACCTCAAAAATTCCAATCCTTCCAGAATACCCTGTCCTTGCACATTCAACACATCCCTCTCCCTCCCAGATAAAAATATCTTTTTCTAAATTATATTTCTTTTTTACCTCTTTTTTGATAGGAGGGGGAATCTGGTCAATCTCTTTTTTAATCAATTCTTTTAGTTCTCCTTCTGCCAATACTTTTCTTTTACAAAGAGGACATACTCTTCTCACCAATCTCTGAGCAATGGCAATATTAATTGTTGGAGGAATTAAGAAGCGTTTTACCCCAAGATCAATTAAACGAGGAATAACTCCAATAGTGTTGTTAGTATGCAAGGTAGATAGAACAATATGGCCGGTTAGAGCAGCATGAGTTGCAAGTTCTGCTGTCTCTGTATCTCTTATCTCTCCAACCATTATTATATCTGGGTCTTGTCTTAAAACATGACGCAGGCCATTTGCAAAAGTATATCCAATTTCGGGCTTTACCTGAGATTGATTTATTCCCTGAATATAATATTCAACCGGATCTTCCAGTGTGACAATATTCATACCCTCCTTGTTTAAATGCTCCAAGATAACATAAAGGGTGGTTGTCTTTCCGCACCCTGTTGGACCTGTTGCTAAAATCATCCCATAGGGTGATTTCATCGCCTCTTTGATAATTTCAAGAGAGTTACCTTTAAGCCCTAAATTTTCAAATTCATTTAACCTCTGTTCTGGATTTAAGACCCTCATCACAACCTTTTCCCCAAACATTGTAGGAAAAGTAGAGACACGGAAATCGATATTTACATCATCCATAATGATTGAAAATCTACCATCTTGTGGAATGCGGGTCTCATCAATTTTTAAATTTGAAATAACTTTTATTCTGGCAACAATTGAGGGGTGAGCTTCTTTTGGCAAAAACAAACTTGAATGTAAAATTCCATCTAGACGAAACCTCACCCTTGTTCTTTGTCTTAGTGGTTCTATATGAATATCTGAAGCCCTCCCTTCAACTGCATGTTTTAAAATAACTGCCACCATTTTTGAAATTGGAGCCTCAGTTATCCTTCTTGTAATTGCCTCTACTGAAACCGGGGCTTCTTTTTTTGGTCTTTCTCTTCTCAATTCTCTCTCAAGTTCCTCTAAAGCAGTTTTAACCTCCCGACGAAAACTTGTATATCTTCTTAGAATTCCTTTAAAAGTTGTGGGAGTAATCAAAAATACCTGATATTGAAAATTTTGCTGGCGAGCAAGAAATTTCAATGCCTCCTGAGCCTTTAGATCTTCTGGATAGACCATCCCAATTTCAACGTGTTGATTTTTCTTTTTTAAAGGAACCATCTGATAATATTCTGCCGCCTCCCTTGGAATAAGATCTAAAATATCTGAGGGCATATCCTCTGCTTTAATTTTTTTTAGTTCAATTCCAAGAATCTGACTCTTTAGAGCAAAAAGAAAATCCTCGTCTATAATTCCTCTCTCTAAAATAATCTCCTCCTCTTTTCTGCCAGTATCTTTTATTTCCTGTAAAAGAGAAGAGGCAGTAGCATCATCAATCATTTTTCTTTTTTTGAGCGCCTCAATAAGAATCATATTAAAAAGATGGAGTTGTAGGTAATGCAGGAGAGGTGGAAATAAAGGGAATCTCTCTTCCCAGAATACCTGTAAATTCTTCAACCCCTGGATAGGGTTCTAGTTTTTTTAACAAGGGATTGTCTAAGTGTTCAAAATTTATTTGAGGGGGGTGAATCTCTCCGGTTAGTTTTGGCAAAATAATTTCGGGCCCTCTTTTAAAAAGAAGGAATAAAAAAATAATTACCAAAATTATAAAAGCAACTCCCAAAATAATTTGGTAAAAATCTTTTCTCTTTGGTTTTGCAAAAACAATGGCCATAAATTATTAGTAGGAATGAACAATTAATTGTAGATCGAAATCATAAATCTCTGTTTCCTCTGGCACAGAAAAAGTGATTTTTTCTACCTTAAATAAACGGGCGCTTCTCTCTAAACTCTCAAGAAATGATTTAAAAGATGGATAAGTGCCAGCAATTTTTAAAGAAATTTGATGGGTTTTTATTCTTTTAATCTCTGACAAATTACCTCCGGATTTTATAAGCATCTCTTTTAAAATTAGGCCTTTCTCTTTTGAAAGTCGGTTAAAATAATTTAGAAGAGAGCTTGTATCTAATTGTTTTGGTAGCATTGAAGAAATTTTATCTACCTCTTCTCCTCTTCCCTCTAATTTTTTGAATGCCTCTTCAATTTCTTTAAAATATTGGCTCCGGTTTAAAAGAAATGTCTTTTCATCTACTAAATCCTGGGCGATTTTTAAATAATTTTTATATGTTGGGAAGGTAAAAACTCCTCCAATTAGGATTGCTAAAAATAAAGAAACAGGAATGATAAATTTTGGATACTTCATTTTATTTTAAGGTTAAAAAATCCGGGCTAATAATAAATGAAAGATTAAATTCTATATCTCCCCCCTTCCCTACTCTAACCTTTGAGAGATCTATATTTTCAACATAGGGAAGTTTTTCAAAAATTAAAACCTGCTGAGAAAGAGCAAGGAAATTTCTTGCCTTTCCTTGTAAAATTATGTGATTCTTTTCTGAGGAAAATTCAAAAGAAGAGAACCAAACATCTGGGTGAATATTTTTCTCTAAAAGTTTAAATATCTCTGATGGGGTTTTGTGATTTTTCAAAAGATAAGAAAAATCATCTATCTTTCTTTTATAATCATAAATGGCCTCCTTTAGTGCTTCCTGCTCAGGAGTGCCTATTTTTTCTAATTCCGTTTTTATCTTCTCTAATTCTGCCTCTGCCCTCTTTGTCTGCAAATGAAAAACCAAAAATAAAGAGGCAGAAACAATAAAAAGAAAAATGGAGAACCAAAAAAGTAAGACCACAAGAATTGATTCTTTCTCAACAACCTCTTTTTCCTGAGGAATGATTTTTACCATAAATTTTTAGTAAATGCCCCTTAAAGCCGCTCCTAATGCTATTGTAAACTCTGGACCTATCTTTTGCAAGATTAATTCAAGGCCCGAAAGATAATTTATATCCAAAAACGGATTTCCTACCTCAACTGGGATTTTAAATTCTTCATTGAAATATTCGCTTATCCCGGGCATCCTTGCTCCCCCACCTGAGAGAATAATTTTATCTACCCTTTCTTTTTCGTCTAGAAAGTAATCATTAAAAATTTTTTTTGTCTCTTTTGAAAGGTTTTTCAGATAAGGCATTAAAATTTCTTTTATAACTGGGGCTTTCTTAACCCCATAGAGATTTTTTATAATCTCTGCTCTTTTTTGATCTATTTTCAAACTCCCTGCTATGGCATTTGTTAATTCTTCTGAGGAAAGATCGATGCTGTGGGAGGTTTTTAAAATATTGTGGGAAACGATATTTATCGTTGTGGTTTTATAACCAACATCTATTAAACAGACAACTCCTTTTTTGTCCTGATATTTAACAAGGGCTCTTGCAAGAGCAAAAACCTCTGCTTCCAAGGCCAGAATTTTTAAGTTTAATGACTTGGCAATGTCTTGATATTGTTCTATTGTTTCATTGGGAACCGCAACCAAAAGAATCTTTAAAGGAACGGTTCCCTCAAACTGAGGAGTTCCTTTGATAATTTGCCAATCAAGAGTTACATCTGCCAAAGGTAAAGGAATATGCCTTGGGGCCTCATACTTTATTGCCTCCTCCACTTCTTTTTTGCTCATTGAAGGTAAGGTAAAGGTGGTAAAAAAGGAGGCATAATCTGGGATTGAAAAAAAAGCATTTTTTGTTTTAATCTTTGCCTCCTCAAACATTGCAGAGAGTGCTTCTACTACCCTTGGGCCTGAGAGCAGGGCTCCTGTCTGGAAATGTTGAATGAACTCTTTTCCGGCAAAATATTCGGTTTTAAGTTGAGCGTAATTTTCAAGTTTGGCCCCATTTTTTGGACTCAATTCTACCACTTTAATTGAGGAGGAGCCAATATCTATTCCTAAAAAATTTTTTGAAAAAAGTTTTAGACCAATTTTTCTAAATGGATTAAAAGGCATATTCTTTTATTATAATTAAATTATAACTAAAAATAAATTTTATTAAATGAAAAATTTTTTGAAAAAATTTTTTGAAAAAACTATCTCTCTTTTCTTTCCAACAAAATGTATAAACTGTCAAAGGGAAGGGTCTTTTCTCTGCCAGGATTGTTTGGTTTTAATTACCCTCTTTGAGAATAATTTTTGTCCCATTTGTAATTCTCCAAAAATCTCATTTCCTGGAGAATTTTGTTTTTCCTGCAAAAAACTCTTCTCTCTTGATGGTCTTCTTTTTGCTACCTCTTATAGTGAGCCAATTGTTAAAAAAGCATTCTCTTATTTTAAATATCCTCCCTTTATAAAAAATTTAGCAGATCCTCTTTCTTTTTTAATTATATCTCAACTTAAATTAAAAACCAATAAATTTAAAAATTTTTTGGTCTCTTTTGTCCCAATTACTCAAAAGAAAAGAAAATTTAGAGGATTTAATCAATCAGAGGAAATAGCAAAAAGGGTAAGCAAGGCTCTAGGCCTGCCAGTATTCTCCCTTCTTGAAAAGACAAAAGAGACAAGGCCACAAATGGAATTACAAAGAGAAGAAAGAAGAAAAAATATAGAGGGGGTATTTTCTCTTATAGAATCAAGAAAAAAGCTTGTAAAAGGTGCAAAGGTTCTTCTAATAGACGATATCTTCACCACTGGGGCAACCTTAAATGAAGCAGCAAGGGTTTTAAAAGAGGGTGGCGCAAAAAAAGTGTTTGGGGTTGTAATTGCAAGGGAGTTTTAATGTTTTCTAAATTTTGGGGTTACCCAAAAATTCATATATCTTCCAAAAATCCATCTGGTTTGAGCATCAAGGGCGGGTAGGGAGGTAAAAACAAACATCGAAAAAGGTAAAAGAAGCCATTCAAAGATTATTTTTATTTTTTTTAAAATCCCTTTTTTTGTTCTTGGCTTTGAGGGAAGAATGTAGAAGGAATAATAGGCAGAACTAAAAAGCCCAATCATTGCAACGGTTAAAATTCTTCCAACAACTCTTGGTAAGTTGTAGGCAAGAAGGGTTTGAGAAAACTCCCAACCTCCCAAGACCCAGGGAAGCCAACCCAAAAGCAAAAGTAAAATTGGCCCACAGGCCCAATTCCAATGTCCCTCAATTAACTCTATTGCATAAGAGATTTTCTTTCTTTTTGAAATTTTTTTATTTTTCAAAAACCCAAAAAGAAAATAAGCAATATCCCCTACTCCATAGGCCCATCTTTTTTGCTGTTTATAAATGTTTAAAAATGTTGAGAATAAATTTTTTGATGCGTTTGCATCCATTGAAATGGGGTAATATAAAGGGACAACTTTGTAGTTGCCATCATATTTTAAAAAACATTGCCAGAAAATTCTTGAGTCATCAGAGACAACATCTGGTTTTTTAAAACCAACATTAACCAATGCTTTAAAACTCATTGAGTGAGAAGAAAAGGTAATTAATTTTTCTTCCCTTTCCTGATTGATAATATGCCAAAAGGAGGTTGAAAGAGAAAAGACACGGGAAACGGCTGGCACCTGCCAGATATTGTTTAAAAATAAAGGAATTGGCTGAAAGCTTGCCTGGGCTGGGTTATCTGTTGTGAGGTATTTATAGGTTAGACAGGCAAAATACTCAGGAAAAACAACTGTATCGATATCAAATGAAGAATAGATAACATTCTCATAGGGAATATTTAATTGATCAATAATTTCTTTTCCCTTTTTTGCTGCCCAGGTTTCATTTGAGGATTTTGCAGGAATTTCACCTTTTATGTCTTTTGGGTGAACGGTAATTAAAAATTTAAAAAATTTATTTTCAAATTCTTTTTCAAAAATTTTTTTAATTTTCTCGGAGTGTTTGCCTGCTCTTTCCTCAAGTGAAAGAATAACAATAAATTTATCTTTTGGATAATTTGCTCCCAAAAGCCCAAAGAGAGATTCTCTTACAATTTCTTCTGGCTCTTTATACATTGGCAAAACTATCAGATGATAAACCTCCTTCCAGTTTTGTAAAGGAAGAGTATATTTCTTTGGTGAAAGTTTCTCAAGGCGTTCAAGCCAATTAATTTTTTGATTCTCTTTTAATTTTTTATAACTTGTTCTTAAATAAAAGGAAAAATATATTGCCTTTGCCAGCCAATAAAGGGCAAAGACAATAATAAAAATTGCCACCGAAAATGGCCTAAAATAAGAAAGAATAATTGCCCCAATAATTGTCAGCCAGGCAAAAATCCCTGGAAATATCTCAAAAAATCGATATAACAACCTCTCTTTCTTTTTTTGCAGGTCCTTTGCATAAGAAACATAAAGATAATATTTATCCTCCATATGTTTTATATCTTCTGAGAGTCCAATTTTCCCCAAATTACTAACTATTCTCTTTGGCGGAGAGGGCGGGACTCGAACCCGCAACCCCCAAAATGGGGTACGGCTTAGCAGGCCGTCGCCTTACCATTCGGCACACCTCTCCTTTATAAAAATAACATCTTTTTTCAAAATAGCAAAAATTTTTCCTTTTTCAACCTTTGTTTTTGTGGTAATTTAAAGAAATGAGTTTATCAAAAGAACAAAGTAATTTTTTGAAACTTGTTGGAATAATCTCAATGACTCTTGACCATATTGGGAAAGTTTTTTATCCCCAATATATTATTTTTCAAATTCTTGGAAGAGTGGCCTTTCCCCTTTTTGCCTATCAGCTTACAATTGGATTTGAAAAAACCTCAAACAGAAAAAAATATCTTGAACGTCTTTTAATTTTTGCCCTTTTATCTCAACCTATTTTTTACTTAGTCACAAAGAAATTAGAATTAAATATTTTATTTACTTTGGCACTGGGGTTTTGGGCGCTTTCAAGTTGGGAAAAAGCAAAATATCATCATTTTCTCTTTATTTTTTTCTTATCTCTTTTTGTCGAATATCAAATCTATGGGATTTTGATGATCTTGGGCTTTTTTGTGATAAAAAAATTTCTCTTTCAAATACTGTATTTTGGTTTCAATAACCTGATATATTTGGTTTTATGGAATGTTCCTTTCTTCCAGTTTTATTCTCTTCTATCCCTTCTTTTTATCTATAAAATAAACTTTTTGAAAGTAAAATTGCCAAAGTATTTTTTCTATATTTTCTATCCGGGTCATCTTTTGGTAATTTACCTCACAAAAACACTTATCAGATAATTCTTTTCACACCCAAAAAAATATCAAGGTTTTACCTTGAACAATTTTGGGTAGGGCGTGTCAAGCAATTTAACTATGACACCGAAATAGGTTCTGGTTGAGCAGTTAAAA
>JAJOKZ010000028.1 GCA_021129555.1 Minisyncoccota bacterium | reverse complement strand
ATCAATGTCTCCCACCCCGCCTTTGTTTAACATGTCATGTTAAACAGGTTTTTGGAAAAAATTACTATTTCTAAAATTTATTTCTAAAATTTTGCTAGGTCGTTTCTAAAATTTTGCTAGGTCGTTTCTAAAATTTTGCTAGGTCGGACCTAGTAAATTTAAATTTGACATAGTTTGGAAGTTGAGATAAATTTTTCTTAGTACCAAGACAACCAAATAGAGAAAGGAGGAAAGATGAAAGGAGGTAGAGATGAGAGGAAAGTTAGAAGTGATTGTAGGTTGTATGTTTTCAGGGAAAACCGAGGAACTAATTCGGAGATTACATCGCCTTCAGTTTGCCCGGCAAGAATATCTTCTTTTTAAACCCTCCTTTGATACACGTTATGGAGAAAAAATTGTTGCCACTCATTATGGGAGAGAAATGCAGGCATTTTTACTTACACCAGGAGAGGAAACAGTTGAGAAAGTTATAGAAATTGCCCGAGAGCAAGCATTCAAAAAAGCCTTAGTTATTGCCTTTGATGAGGGACAGTTTTATTCTCCAAGATTTGTTGAACTGTGCAAAAATTTGGTTAATTTGGGAAAAAGGGTTATTGTTGCAGGGCTTGATCTAAATTTTAGAGGAGAACCCTTTGGCCCAATGCCACAGTTACTTGCTTTAGCAGATGAGGTGGCAAAACTTCAGGCAGTATGCGTCAAATGCGGAAAGCCGGCAACTCGCACTCAACGCCTCATCAACGGAGAACCTGTTACCTTAGGTCCCGAGATTCAGGTTGGTGGAGCCGAAACTTATGAGGCAAGATGTCTGGACTGCTGGGTTGCTCCTTCTGATTGAGGTTTTTAAGCCCCAATAGGATTTAATCCTGCCGGGGCTTTTTTATTGCCAAAATTTATGCTAATTTAAAATAAAATTATGCTTCACAGAATTTTTATTGCCATCAATTTACCAGAGGATATAAAATCAAAACTTCTCTCATTTCAAAAGAAATGGCCAACTTTACCATGCAGAGGGGTGAAAAAAGAAAATTTACATATTACCTTAATTTTTCTGGGAAATTTAGATGACAATCAACTCTTTGAGACAATTAACACATCAAAAGAGGTAGCAAAAAGGCATAAGCCGTTTTTGGTAAAACTTGAAAAAATATGCTTTGGTCCTCCAAAAAAATTTCCACCAAGAATGGTTTGGGTAAAAGGAGCACTGAATCAGGGATTGGCAAACTTGCAAAAAGATTTGGAAGATTCAATTTTCAAACTCTCAACTTATAAATATAAGACAAAAGGGGCAAGACCTTTCTCTCCTCATATAACTTTGGCGAGGATAAAGGTATGGGAATTTAGACGACTTGAAGATAAACCAGAGATTGATGAGGAAATTGACTTGACATTTGAAGTAAATTCATTTGAAATAATGGAGAGCTTTCTAAAAAGAAGCGGAGCTGAATATGAGATATTGGAATCTTTGCCTTTGGGAAATAATTAAGTCCTTGTTCAAGAACTTCAAAGAATCAGATTGAAGCCCAGTCTTTATGTAGGAATCTTGGCGCTCCCACGATAAAGTCGTGGGAGCGTTTTTTATTTTGAAAAATATGATACAATAAAACAATTTATGAAAGAGGCAAAAAAAATTTATTTTATTGGAATTGGAGGAATTGGGATGTCGGCTCTTGCTCAGTATTATTTAGCAAAAGGAGCCGAGGTTTTTGGGTCTGATTTAGCAGAGTCAGAAATTACAAAAATGCTTGAGAAGAAAGGAGCAAAGATAATTATAATCTCAAAATCACATCTCAAATCTCAAAGCTTTGTCAAAAGATCAGATCTTGTGATTTATTCAAAAGCAGTGCCAGAGGATCATCCGGAATTAAAATTGGCAAAAAAATTTAAAATTGAATGTTTGTCTTACCCGGAAGCGTTGGGAGAGTTGACAAAAAAATATTTTACCATTGCTGTTTGCGGAATTCATGGGAAAAGCACAACTACTGCAATGATTTCTTTAATTTTAATTAAAGCAGGATTGAATCCAACAGTAATTTTGGGAACAAAACTAAAAGAATTTGGAAACTCCAATTTTAGAATGGGGGGTCTTTTTAAATTTTCAAAAAGCCAAATGGTCAATTGTCAAATTGTCAATAGTCAAATATTGGTAATTGAGGCAGATGAACACTTTGGCTCTTTTTTAAATTACTGGCCCAAAATTATTGTTTTGACAAATATTGAAAAAGAGCATCTTGATTATTATAAGAGTTTGAAAAATTTATTAAAGGCGTTTGCAGAATTTATAAGTCATTTACCAGAGGGTGGTTTTTTGATAATAAACAAAGATGATAAAAATATAACACAATTGAAAATCAGTCCCCCCTTCTATAATCCTCCCCCCCGTTTTACGGGGGGGAGGAAAAGGGTGGGGGGGATAAATGTATTGTTTTTCAGCTTAAAAGAAAAAGAATCAAGAAGGTTAAGAAAAATTTTAAAAGTACCAGGTAAACACAATCTTTACAATGCTTTTGCAGCCTTAACCTGTGCAAGAGCATTGAAAATTCCAGATAAAATTTCGTTTAAAGCGTTGTCAGAATATAGGGGTGCATGGAGAAGAATGGAAGAGAAAAGAGTAAAAGTTCAGGACAAAGAGGTAGTTTTAATTTCTGATTATGGTCATCATCCAACAGAGATAAGAGCGACAATTGAAGGGGTTAAAGAAAAATATCCAAAAAAACAAACCTGGCTTATCTTTCAGCCACATCAATATCAGAGAACTTATTATTTGTTTGATGATTTTGTAAAAACATTGGTCAATTTGCCAATTGAAAAAATTATTATTCCTCCCATTTTTGATGTTGCTGGAAGAGAAGAAGCAAAAATTCGAAACAAGGTCTCTTCGGAGAAATTGGTTTTAGCAGTTAACAAGAGGGCTAAAAAAGAAAAAGCGATTTTTATTCCAAATTTTGAAATGATTAAAAGTTTTGTGGAGAGTTATTTTAAAGGAGATATTCTGATAATTATGGGGGCGGGGGATGTGTATAATTTGGTTGATGAATTTTCCACTTGACCTTTTTATTGTAAAAGAGATATGATATAATAATTTAAGTAGCCCCCGCAAAAAGAAAGTTGATTATATGCGGGGTAAAGGTCGGAAAAAAACCTAAATATTATATAAAAAAATGGACCCAATAGTATCTGCAATTATCTGGATTATAGTAGCAGTAGTTGTTGTGGGGGTGGTCTGGTATCTTTTCAAAAAACAGAAATCAAGAGGAGGTAGCGCGCCCTCAGCATAAGTTCTGATTAAAAGATTAATCCTCTTTTAACCAAGGAGAGCGCCCAAGTTTTGGGCGCTCTCTTTTTTGAGGGTTGATTTTTAAGATATGTTTTGGTATATTGAAATTGAGGGTTGATTTTTAAGATATGTTTTGGTATATTGAAAAATATCATGAGGTTAATTGATGTGATTACAGTTTTATGTTTTCTTACAGCCCTTTTTGTGGTGGCTTTTAGATTATTTGCAGAATATGAGAGTTTTTTAGCAACCATTATAAGATAAGGTTATGACAAAAGAAGAATTTTTTCTCAGGACAAAAAAAAGAGAAATTTTTGGAAGGAAGACAAAATCTTTGAGGGCAGAAAATCTCTTGCCCGCCATTTTGTATGGGCCTAAAATTAAAAATACTCCTCTTGTGCTGGATTATAAATCATTTGTAAAGGTTTTCAGAGAGGCGGGGGAGAGCTCTTTAATTAACTTAGAGATAGAGGGGGAAAAGCAAAAATATTTAGTTTTAGTTCATGATATTCAGAAAGATCCCTTAACTGACAGAATTATCCACGTTGATCTCTATCAGCCAGATTTAACAAAGAAAGTTACTGCCTGGATACCAATTAAGATTATTGGAGAGGCGCCGGCAGTAAAAAACTTAGGGGGAGTTTTAGTGGTAAATATAGACGAAGTTGAGGTGAGAGCCCTACCCACAAATTTGCCTCATGAAATTGAGGTAGATGTAAGCAAGCTGGAAAATATTCACGACGAGATTCTTATAAAGGATCTAAATATTTCCAAGGATGTTGAGATTTTAAAAAACCCAATTGAGGTTGTGGCAACAGTTGTTATGCCAGAGAAAATTGAAGAGGAGGAAATTGTAGAGGAAGAGGTAAAGGAACCAGAGGTTGTTGGAAAAAAGGAAGAGAGAGAAGAGGAGAGCAAAGAGGAAGTAAAAGACTCATAAATTTTTATGAGGGGGCAAAAACATTTTAAAAAAATTTTAATTTTTTGTATCTTTTTTGGGTTTGCTTTTGGTATTTTTAGTAGCGCTCAGGATTTAAAGGAAAAATGCGATCTTCAAAACATCGACAAAGAATGTGAAAAATTAACCCCGCAAAAATGCCAGGCACTCTTAAACGAGTGTCTAAATTTTTATCAAAAAAGGGGAGAGTATTATCAAAAAGAAGTTAGAAGGACGCAAAAGAGAAGAAAGACACTTCAGGGCGAGATTTATTATTTGGAAAATAAAATAAGGAAACTTCAGAGTGAAATTTATCACAATGAACTTCTTATAAAAGATCTGCGCCTTCAGATTAAAGATACAGAAAAGTCAATTGGAACAACTTCCCAGCAGATAGAGGAGATAAAGGAAAAAATTGCCAGAATTTTGAGGTTAATTAATGAATACGATCAAAAATCAGTGATTGAGATTTTATTGGAGGAGGCAAGTTTATCTGATTTTTTCGATGAGTTAGCTGCTCTTGAGAGTTTAAACTATCAACATCAGGAGTTGTTAAAAAATATTAAAGCCCTAAAATCAAGTTTGGAGAGACAAAAAGAATCACTTCTGGAAGATAAAGAAGAATTAGAGAGGGCGGTGCTTGTTAGTTCTTTGAAGACAAAAGAAAGTGAGGAATTAAAGAAAGAGAGAAGTTATCTTTTAAAAAAGACAAGGGGAAAAGAGAGAAAGTACAAAGAATATTTAAAGGAGGTAGAAGAAAAGGCAAAGGAGATTAGAAGAAGAATTTTTGAATTAGCCCAGGTTCCAGAAACTGAGGCCCCAAGTTATGAGGAGGCATATCAACTTGCAAAACAAGTAGAAGGTTTAACTGGTGTAAGACCTGCCCTTCTTTTGGGGTTATTGGAGGTTGAGTCAGCGATTGGAAAAAATGTAGGGCAATGTAATTGTGAGGGTAGGGCTTATTGTAGGCATCCAGATGTTTCCTGGAGAGAAGTGATGTCAAAGAGTCAATGGGATTCGTTTTTAAAAATTACAAAAGAATTAGGGCTTAATCCAAATAAAACCCCGGTTTCTTGCGCAATAAATGGAGGAAGAATTCAATGGGGAGGAGCAATGGGGCCGGCTCAATTTATGCCAAATACCTGGCTGAAATTGGGATATAAATCAAGGGTTGAGAGGATCTTAGGGGTAAAACCGGCAAACCCTTGGCGTGTAAAAGACGCATTCTTGGCAGCAGGGTTATATCTTTCTGATTTTGGGGCAAGTTCTCAAAGATTGAAAGATGAAATTGGAGCAGTGACTGCTTATCTTTGCGGAACTCCTTATATGACAAGAATCTGCAGGAGAGCAGGGGGGAGGCGGTATAGATCCTTAGTCTTGGAGAGGGCTTCAAAATGGCAAAGATGGATAGATGAAGGAGTATTTGAGAAATAAATTCCAAGCACCAAATTCTAAATCCTAAATCACAAATCCTAAACAGGTTCTTAATTATTTTGAATTTTAGTCATTTGAATTTTGAATTTGTTTAGGATTTAGAAATTAGGATTTAGAATTTATTTAGATTTCTTGTAAGCCCCCCAATAATTGGGTCCAAATTTCCAGATAAAATTTCTTCAATATTGTGCCAGGTTTTTTTTATGCGATGATCAGTTACCCTGTCTTGAGGAAAATTGTAAGTTCGAATTTTCTCAGATCTCTCCATCCTACCAATTTGTGACTTTCTAATATTTTGAATCTCTTTTTCTTGTTTCTCTTCTTGTAATTTCAGAAGTCTTGCCTCCAAAATTGCCAAGGCATTTTCTCTGTTTTGAACCTGAGTTCTTTCGCTCTGACAGGAAATAACAATACCAGATGGTATATGGGTAATTCTTACTGCTGACTCTCTTCTATTTACATATTGTCCTCCCGGACCTGATGCTCTAAAAGTTTCAATTTTTAAATCTTGGGGTTTGATTTTGATCTCTGCTCCTTTTGGTTTTTTTAGCACAACAACTGAAGCAGTTGAGGTATGAATTCTTCCCGATTTTTCAGTTTCAGGAATTCTTTGAACTCTGTGAACTCCTCCTTCATATTTTAGTTTTTCAAAAACCCCCTCTCCCTTAATTTCAAATATTGCTTCTTTTATTCCATCAAGATCTGTTTTTTTTGTCTCAAAAATTTTTGTCTTCCACCCTTTTTTGTTGGCATATTTCAAATACATTGAAAAAAGATCTTTTGCAAACAATGCTGCTTCCTCCCCTCCAACACCGGGTCGAATTTCTATAATAACTGACCCGATTTCCTCTTTTGTATCTTTTCTACAAGTTTTTTGGAGCTCTCTTTCAAGTTCCTCTAATTTCTTTGTCAGTCCTTCTTTTTCCTTTTTTGCCAGCCCCTTTAACTCTTCATTTTTTTCGGTTTGTAAAATCATCTCAGCTTCTGCAATTGCTTTCTGAATTTTTTTAATCTCCTCAAATTTTTTTAATACTTTCTCAATTTCTTCCTTTCTTTTTGCAAGTTCGCCAAGCCCTACCCAATCTTTGTTTTTTTGGGCAACCTCCATTTCCTTTAAAATTTCTTTATATTCATTTTCTAAACTTTTTATTTCTTCCATAATAAAAAAGTCCCCAAATTTGGGAGAGAATAAAATTTTTAATGTTTTATCTTTTCTTTACTCTTTGTTTTATCTGGGCGTGTTTCTCCAATCTCTTTTTATACTTTTGAATCCTTCCCATTGTATCAACAACCTTTTCCTGCCCGGTATAGAAAGGATGGCATTTTGCGCAAATCTCAACCTCAATTTCGGGCTTTGTTGAGCCAACATAAAACTCATTGCCACAGGCACATTTTACCTTTGCTTTTTTATAATATTTTGGATGAATATCCTTTTTTGCCATATTCTCCCAGTGTAGCAGAAATCTTGAAATAATTCAAGAGATTGATTACAATTAAGATATCCTTTACGGGGCTAATTTTTTTTGCTAATATAGGCCACATTATGACAAAAAAAGAGAAAGATCAATTTAAGATTGATATTGAGGAGATGGCAAGATGCGGTGTCCATTTGGGACATCGCTCTTCTAAATGCCTTCCAAAAATGAAGCCTTATGTTTTGAGGGTTAAGGGAAGTGATCATATTCATATTATCAATTTAGAAATTACCGCCCAAAAATTAAAAGAGGCGCTTAATTTTATTCAAAATCTTGTAAAAGACGGAAAGATTATTCTTTTTGTTGGAACAAGGCCGGGAATTCAGCATCTGGTAAAAGACTTAGCAGTTGAGTGTGGTTTTCCTTATGTTGAAAATAGATGGATCGGCGGAACTTTTACAAATTTTAAGGTTATCAAAAAAAGAGTTGATTATTTGAAGGAGTTGGAAAAAAAGAGAGAGGAGGGAGAGCTTGAAAAATATACAAAAAAAGAGAGACTGCAATTTGATAGAGAAATTCAGAGTTTGGAGGAGAAATTTGGAGGGATAAAGAGCCTGGAAAAGTTACCCGATGCCCTTTTTATTGTTGATATGTCAAGAGAAAAAACCGCAACAAGGGAGGCAAAAAGGAAGGGCATTCCTATTATTGCAATTGTTGATACAAATGTTGATCCAACCCTTGCTGATTTTCCAATTCCGGCAAACGATGACGCAATAACTGCGGTAAAATATATTTTGGACAAGGTAAAAGAAGCAATTTTAAAAGTTAAAGAACCAAGAACCCCGCCTGCCCGACGGGCAGGCAAGAACCCTGCCCGCCCAAGCCCAAGCGTTGGTGAGCAAGAACCAAACAAATAATCAATGATTAATGATTAATAATCAATAATTAATATAAACCTATGGAAAATATTGAGAAAATCAAGGAATTAAGAGGGCTTACCGGAGTTTCTCTTTCTTTGTGTAAAAAAGCAATTGAGGAAGCAGAAGGAGATTTAGAAAAAGCAAAAGAACTGCTTAAAAAATGGGGAGAGGATCTTGCAGAGAAAAAATCTCAGAGAGAAACAGGGGAGGGGATTATTGATGCCTATATTCATTCCAATAAAAAAATTGGAGTTTTAATTGAGCTTCGATGCGAGACAGATTTTGTTGTAAGGAATGAAGAATTTCAAAAACTAGCCCACGATTTAGCAATGCATATTGCTGCAATGAAGCCCAAATATGTAAAAGAAGAGGATATTCCAGAAGAGGAACTTCACAAAGAAAGAGAAATTTATAAGGAACAATTTGAAAAGACACAAAAACCTCAAGAGATTATTGAAAAGATGGTTGAGGGGAAATTGAAAAAATACAAAGAAAGCATTGTTCTTTTGGATCAGATTTTTGTAAAAGATCCCAAAAAAACCGTAAAAGAGGTAATTAACGAATATATTGCAAAACTCGGAGAAAACATTTCTGTTAAAAGATTTATAAGATTTGAAATATGATGCAAACAATTGCTCTTATTCTTCTTGGAATAAGCATTATAGGAATGGCGTTTGTTTTACCAAAGACAGAAAAAGAAGAAAAGAGGCCCAAAAAGCAAAAAATTCAATTAAGAGAAAAGTTTGATAAAATTTCTCTAAAGGCGCCCTTACAATTTGAAAATTCTCTTAAAAAGTTTCTTATCAGGTTGAAAATTTTCTTTTTAAGATGCGAGAATAAAATAGATGCTTGGCTAAAGCAAATTTCCCATTCAAAAAAATTTAACGAAGATTACTGGGAGAAGATAAAAAGAAAATAGAGCCGGTGTAGCTCAATGGCAGAGCAGCCGCCTTGTAAGCGGCAGGTTGTCGGTTCGAATCCGACCACCGGCTCTTTCAATCAGGGCGAGGTTAGGCCTCGCCCTTTTGGTTTTTGAGATAATAAAATGCCGGAGGTCGGACCTCTGTTTTTGAGACCTCATGACTGACCGAAGTTTTGGCCATTTTCTGTCCGTTTTTAATCTGGTGGCCAGAATACTAAACTGGCCGAACCAAACAAAACTACATCCTCTTTTAAGGGAGTAATAATAATTTTTGGAAGAGGGAGATATTTTTCAAAATAAGGTTTAAAATAAGGGAGAATGAATTCTTTGTTATAAAGAACAATACTTCCACCCAAAATAATAATCTCTGGATCATAGGCAACCATTACATTGTTTATTCCTGCAGCATTAAGTTTTCCGACCTCTTTTAAAAATTTTAAAACAATTTTTTCTCTTTTTCTTGCAAGTTCAAAAATCTCTTTTGAGGTTTTGATTTTTTTGATTGAAAAATTTAAATTTGAGAAATTTAAACCCTGAGATTTTAACCAAAATTTAAAAAATCGTGGCATATTATTGCCAGAGCAATATCCTTCCCAATGCCCCCTGCCTTTTTTACATCCACACAAAAGATTATATTTGGTATCAATTTTAAAATGGCCAATTTCTACAGCATTCCCTTCTCGTCCAAATAAAAGATGATTATCGACTATTGCCCCTCCTCCAATTCCAGACGAGATAGTAATATAGATGATATTTTTAAATTTTTTACCTTTACCAAAATGTTTTTCTCCCCAGACAGCCGAGGTGCAGTCGTTAAAAAGATAAACCGGGAGCTTAAATTTTCTTTTTAGGGGTTGAATTATAGGAACCTTCTTAAAGGGAATATTGGGAGAATTTACAATTTCTCCTTTTTTATAATCAAGTGGGCCAATTGAACTAATTCCAATTCCAGGAATTTTATAATTATGTTGTTTGGCAAACTGAATTATTTTTTGAGCGAGAGTTATTAGCTTATTTGTAATTACTTTTCCGCTTTTTCCCTCCTTTGGAGTTTTGATTTTAATTTTTTGAATTATTTTTCCTTTTTTTGAAATTAGAGCTACTCTTAAGTTTGTAGCCCCTAAATCAATTGCAATTGCAACTTCTTTCATAAATTTGAATAAATTCTTATTTTAATTTATCATAGAAAAATACCACTTGACAAAAGTTTCAATATTGTTAATAAAGATTATAGATGTGCTCTTTGACAAATAAAGAAGAGGTGAATTTTTAGAGCCGCCCTGCGACCGTCAAAAAGAGATAGACTTTCTTTGAGAGTTTGATCCTGGCTCAGGATGACCGCTGGCGGCGTGGATAAGGCATGCAAGTCGATCGGACGGTGCTTCGCACCTTAGTAATGAGTTTATGAGTAGATGAGTTAATGAGGTTTCTCTCATCACTCTTTCACTCAAGGCTCGAAGAGCCGTACTCATTACTAACGATGCGGAGCATCGTTAGAGGCAGACGGGCCAGTAACACGTGGCTAACCTGCCCCTGTCACGGGGATAACCCGGAGAAATCCGGGCTAATACCCGATAGTCCCTGCAGAACATAAGCTTTGCGGGGTAAAGGCGCAAGCCGGACAGGGAGGGGGCCGCGGCCCATCAGCTAGTTGGTGGGGTAATAGCCCACCAAGGCTATGACGGGTAGGGGGTGTGAGAGCACGACCCCCGGCAAGGGCATTGAGATACGGGCCCTACCCCTACGGGGGGCAGCAGTCGAGAATCTTGGGCAATGCCCGAAAGGGTGACCCAGCGACGCCGCGTGAGGGATGAAGCCCTACGGGGTGTAAACCTCTTTTCTGTCCGACCAAGTCCTGCATAAATTATGCGGGATTGACGGTAGGACAGGAATAAGGGGCTGCTAATCACGTGCTCTGGCGCGTCCCTCGGTGGTAACATCGAGGTGTAAGTCCTCTAATAATTAAAATTGTAAAAAATGTGGAGGACGAGCCGGCTTATATGCTGGGAGCCTTATATGGTAACCAGCAGGGAAGTTAGGTATAATTCGGAAAAAGAGTGTTTTCTTATAAATTGCCTGATTATACCTAACCCCTCAGAGACTTCTTGGCTGGGTCCAAGGGATGGAAGGGATTACCTCCACTTTGTTTATCAAGTGGAGATAAACTTCCATAACACGCCGGACCCCCGCATAAGTTTTTGCGGGGTGAAGATATAGTCCAATCAAAATAATGCGGTTGGCCAGCAGCCGCGGTAAGACGTGAGCCCCGAGCGTTATCCGGATTCACTGGGCGTAAAGGGGCCGTAGGCGGTTGGGTAAGTCGTAGGTTAAAGGCCGCGGGCTCAACCTGCGGAATGCCTACGATACTGCCTGACTAGAGGACGTCAGAGGCCGGTGGAACGGTGGGTGTAGGGGTGAAATCCGTTGATATCCACCGGAACACCGAAAGCGAAGGCAGCCGGCTGGGGCGTTCCTGACGCTGAGG
>JAJOKZ010000031.1 GCA_021129555.1 Minisyncoccota bacterium | reverse complement strand
CAAAATGACCCCAATTTTCTAAAAAAGTGTTTAACATGACATGTTAAACATATATCAGAATTGACACGCCCTACAAAAATAAACCTCGAAAACTGTCCGAGGTCTTTGCTCGGACAATTTTAAAAAATTGACGGAGGTCTGACCTCCATCAGTGGGGTGAGATTTGACTCGAGGGAGGTTTGTTGTTAAAATAAAAAATATGCAAAGATTTTATGAACTTACATATCTTGCCTCCCCAGTTTTGGAGGAAAAAGAACTTGAGGCCTTAAAGGAAAAGGTGAAAGGTTTTATTTCTAACAATGAAGGAGAGATTGAAAGTGAAATTTCTCCAGTTAAGGTAAAATTGGGCTATCCTATAAAAAAATTTAAGGAGGGATTTTTGGTGACCCTTGAGTTTAATTATTCTCCCCAAAAAATAGAGGAATTAGATAAAATGCTCAAACAAGAGAAACATATTTCAAGACATCTAATTCTTCAAAAGAAAAGAAGGATTATAAAAACAGAATCTCCAAAAGAAAAAAAGGCAAAGAAACCAAAAAAGGTCGAGCTTAAAGAGTTAGATAAAAAATTAAAAGAAATTTTAGAGGAATGAATCTAAATAAGGTATTTTTGCTTGGAAATTTAACCTTTGATCCCGAAATTAGAACCACTCCAAGTGGTAAGATGGTTTGTTCTTTTAGAGTGGCTACCAACAGAATCTGGACCGACAAACAAACAGGTGAAAAAAAACAAATAACTGAATATCATCAGGTAGTTACCTGGGGAAGATTGGCAGAAATTGCCTCCCAATATTTAAAAAAAGGAAGGTTGGTCTTTATTGAGGGAAGGCTTGTTACAAGAAATTGGGAGGATCAATCCGGCAATAAAAGATCAAGAACAGAAATTGTGGCAGAAAGGTTGCAACTTGGCCCAAGGCCTGCCTCCCAGGCAGAAATTCAGGAGGCATCTTTTCCAAAAGAAGAATTGGAAGAGGAAATTCCTATCATTGACGAAGATGAAGATATTAATGCTGAAGAAGTTCCTCTCTAAAACCTATGGAGTGCTATTTTTGTAAGCAGAATATAAAAGAAATAGATTACAAGGACACAAAAACCTTAAAAAAGTTTATCACTGGTCTTGGAAAAATTAGAAAAAGATCATCCACCAGTCTTTGTCGTTATCATCAAAGAAAAATAGCCCAAGCAATAAAAAGAGCAAGGCATCTGGGCCTGCTTTCTCCAACAAGTAAATAAAAGTAAATAAATTCGCTATATCTCAATTCGACATCGCGGCCCGTATCGTTGTAGGGTATCGTTTTACGGGCATCGAAGCCGTATAACGATTATTCCTCTTCTTTTGCGGCTTTTTTTATCTCCCCCTCTATCTCTTTTGCAATTTTTGGATTTTCTTTTAAAAACTTTTTGGCCGACTCCATCCCCTGGCCGATTTTTTTTCCTTTAAACTCAAACCAACTTCCACTTTTCTTAATCACTCCGTATTTCTGCCCGGCATTAATTAAATCTGCCTCATAAGATATCCCTTCGTTATAATAAATATCAAATTCAGCAGTTTTGAAGGGTGGGGCTACTTTGTTTTTTACAATCTTTGCCTCAATCCTTGTACCTATAATTTTATCTCCCTGTTTTATCTTTGCTCTTGGTTGAAGCCTAACTCTTAGTGAAGAATAAAATTTTAAAGCCAAACCTCCGGGGGTGGTTTCTGGATTTCCAAAAGGAATTCCTACTTTCATTCTGGTTTGATTCAAAAAGATAACAATTGTCTTTGTTTTTGAAACAATGCTTGAAAGCTTTCTTAGGGCCTGACTCATTAATCTTGCCTGCAATCCTATATGTTGATCTCCCATCTCTCCTGCAATCTCAACCCGTGGCGCCAAAGCTGCAACTGAATCAACAACAATTACATCCACCTCTCCTGATCTTACCAAATTCTCAACAATTTGTAAGGCCTGCTCTCCAGAGTCGGGCTGAGAAATTAAAAGATCGTCAACATTTACCCCAATTCTTTTTGCATAGGAAGGATCTAAAGCATGTTCTGCATCAATAAAAGCAGCCACTCCTCCCCCTTTTTGGGCCTGGGCAGAGCAATGTAGAGCAAAAGTTGTTTTTCCTGATGCCTCGGGTCCAAAAATCTCAACAATTCTTCCTCTTGGCAGACCAAAAACACCTAAAGCAATATCCAAAGATATGGAGCCGGTAGGGATAACCTCCACCTTCTGCTCCTTTACCTCCTTCAACTTCATAATCGCACCTTCCCCAAATTGGCGCCTTATTTCCTCTATTGCCTCCTTTAAACTTGAAAGTTCCTTTTTTTGCTTTTTCTTTGCCATATTTTTATTTTACTTTATCTAACACACAAAAACAACCCATCTGTTTGTCCGAGGTTTGTCCGAGGACGGGCCTCGTATTGACCTTTTCCCAATTAGCCAATCAGTCAATTCCCTCATTATAATCCTTGCCAAAATCTTCCTCAGATGAGGTCTCCTCAAATCCCCCCTCACCATACACCTTTCTTGGCTTTGCTCCCTTTGGGGGCCCAACAATTCCTCTTTCCTCCATCATATCCAAAAGTCTTGCAGCACGAGCATATCCAATTCTCAATCTTCTCTGTAAAAACGAGGCGGATGCTTTTTTTGTGGTCAAAACCAATCTTTTTGCCTCCTCATATAAAGGATCCTCTGTATCAGCAAAAAACTGTTCCTCCTTCTCCTGTCTTTCTCTTTGCAGTGCCTCCTCCAAACTTTGGGAGAGTTCATCAATTCCTTCAATTTTTTGATTTTTTGAAATAAATTCAGCAACGCGCATCACCTCTTTTTCTGAAACATAAGCTCCCTGAATCCTCCTTGGCTTTGAAACAGAAGAAGAAACAAACAACATATCTCCATTTCCTAAAAGCTTCTCCGCCCCTGCCATATCCAAAACCGTTCTTGAATCAACCTGACTTGCTACCTGAAAGGCAATCCTTGCAATAATATTTGCTTTAATTAGACCGGTAATCACCTCAACTGAAGGTCTTTGAGTTGCCAAAATCAGATGAATACCCGTTGCCCTTGCTTTTTGGGCTAACCTCACAATTCCTGCCTCCATATCCTTTGAGCGGGCTGCCATTAAATCTGCCAACTCATCAATGATTAAAATTAAAAATGGCATTTTTGAAAATCCTTCTTTTCTTAATGATCCGCTCTTTTCAACTTTTTTATTAAAAGAGTAAATATTTCTTGCCCCAACCTCTGAAAAAATATCAAACCTTCTTTCCATTTCCTCAATTAACCATAAAAGGGCGTTTATGGTTTTATCTGCACTATAAATTACCGGGCAAAGAAGATGAGGTAAATGATTGTAGGCGGTAAACTCAACTCTTTTTGGATCAACCAAAATCAATCTCAAAGTATTTGGAGTATTTCTGTAAAGTAAACTCACAATAATTGCATTTAGGGCAATTGTTTTTCCGGTCCCGGTTGATCCTGCAACCAAAAGGTGAGGCATCCTCCCTAAATCTGCAAAAACAGGCTCCCCCACAACATCTCTTCCCAAAGCAAAAGTTAAAAGAGAGGGAGATGTTTGAAATTCAGGATGAACCAAAAGATTCCTCAATTTTACTAAAACCCTTTTTTGGTTTGGCACCTCAATTCCAACAAGAGATTTGCCCGGAATTGGGGCCTCAATCCTAATTGGATGAGCAGCCAAAGCCAAAGCCAGATTGTTTGTCAGGACAGTAATCCGAGAAAGTTTTACCCCCTCTGCCGGCTTTAAAGTATACTGAGTTACTGTTGGGCCAACATTTGCCCCGGTCATCTCAACAGAAATTCCAAAGTTCTCCAAAGTTCTTTTAATAATCTGCATATTTGCATTTATATCTCCTGCTTTTGCCTTTTCTTTTTCCTCCTCCAATAAATCAAGGGGTGGTAGTTTCCCTCCCTCAACTTTTGGAGGTTTTTCAATTTTAATTTTTGGGGGCTTTTTTTGCACTTTCTCTTCTTTCTTTACCATCTCCCCAAAAGCCCCCTCTATACTTTTAACCTTAAATTTTGGAGCAAAAACTTTCTTTACATTAATTACTTTTCCGGGCTTTGGAACTTCCAGTGCAATTTTCTTTTTCTCTTTCTTTTTTATTCTCTGGGGCTTAAAAAAGAGGTAGGTCAATCCAGACAATGAAAGAATCTCTAAAATTAAAAAGAGAGCAAAGATAACCCAAACTCCAAATAGCTTTCCCAAGGGATAAGCAAAAAGAGTTCCAATCCATCCACCATTTTCCAACAAACCAAACCCAACATCTCCTTTTTTTTGCAATTCAAGTATCGCCAAAATTCCGCTGGTTGCTAAAATAAATATCCCAATCAATAGCACCACCAACCATTTATGTTTTGAAAAGGAAAAGATAAAAGAAAGACCTGCTATAAAAAAACCTAAAGGCAGAAGAAACCCCGCCCTTCCAAAAAGTTTAAAAAACAAATTCACAAATATTCTGCCCGCAACCCCTCCTTTCTCAAAAAAGGAAAAGAAAAAAAAGAGGGCCAAGAATAAACAAAGCCCTCCCACAAAAATTTCTTTTATCCTCTGGGGAATTTTATCTTTCTTTTTTTTCTTATTAACAACTTTTGTTTTTGTTCTTTTTCTCATCTCCCAAACTTTATCTCTCTTCTCTATTATATCCTCTTTCTAAATCCAGTTCCAGCAGGAATAAGTTTTCCAATGATCACATTTTCCTTCAACCCTCTTAGATAATCAACTTTCCCCTCAAGCGAGGCCTTAATTAAAACTCGGGAGGTCTCCTCAAATGAGGCAGCAGATAAGAAACTATCTGTAGTTAATGCCACCTTTGATATCCCCAAAAGCAACTCTTCATATACAATTGGTTTTTTTCCTTCTCTTTTTAGTTTTTCATTTTCCTCAGCTACTCTTGCTAGTTCAATTACCTCTCCCGGGGTGAAATCGCTATCTCCGGCATCTTTTACCCTTGCCCTTGAGAACATCTGCCTCACAATTACCTCAATATGTTTGTCATGAATGGCAACACCCTGTGATACATAAATTTTTTGAACCTCATTGACAATATATCTTTGAACCTTAAATTTACCCGCGACTTTGTAAAGTTTTTTCAAATCTAAACTCCCCTCGCATAACCTATCGCCTTTCTCAACTCTCTCTCCCTTTTTAACTATTGGAAGTTGGTTTGGAGCGAGTTTAAATTCCAAAACCTCATTTTTCTCTTTTGAGCCCTTTTTGACAACTCTAATTTTTATTACTTTTTCATTTACCTCTACTACCTCAGCATCTTGAGGGGCTATAATTGCCTCCCCTTTTGGCGATCTTCTCTCAAAAAGCTCCTCAACTCTTGGCAGACCTTGGGTGATATCCAAACCTGCTGCCACCCCTCCTGTATGAAAAGTTCTCAAAGTCAATTGAGTCCCTGGCTCTCCAATTGATTGAGCAGCAACAATCCCTACTGCCTCTCCAAGTTCAACTAATTTATTCTTTCCAAGATCTAGGCCATAGCACATCTGACAAACTCCTCTTTTTGTCTTACAACTCAAAGGCGATCTCACCCTTACGCTCTTAATCTCACTTTGAGCAATAATCTCTGCCTTCTCCCAACCTATCATTTCTCCCTTCTTTACAATTACCTTATTTTTAATTTTTATATCCTCCAAAGAAATTCTTCCAACAATTTTAAAGACAAAATCCTGTCCAATCTCTTGGCTATCTTTTTTGAAAACCAAAATCCCCTCTTTGTCTTTACAATTTTTTTCAATGACAATCACCTCATGAGCAACATCAACCAATCTTCTTGTAAGATATCCAGCAGTTGAAGTTCGAAGGGCAGTATCTGCTGTTCCCTTTCTTGCCCCATGAGTTGAGATAAAATATTCCAAAACTGAAAATCCTTCCTTAAACGAACTCAAAACCGGCACCTCAATAATTTGGCCTGCCGGATTAATAACCAGTCCTTTCATCCCTGCCATCTGAATTGGCTGAGACCAAGAACCTCTTGCTCCTGCATCAACAATGGCAAAGACAGTTCCGTTTTTTGGTAAAACCTGAGGAACAAGTTTTTGGATTTCAGATTTTACCCTCTGCCAAACCTCAATTATCCTTTCTCTTCTCTCCTCCTCGGTTAAAAATCCTTTATTATAATACTCCTCAATTTTGTCAATCTCTTCCTCTGCCTCTTTTATGAGTTTTTCTTTCTCTTTTGGAACAATTAAATCATCCATTCCCCAACTCAAACCAGACAAGGTTGCATATTCAAAGCCAAGTTCCTTAATTTTATCCAAGGTTTGACAGGCAACTGTGTTGTCATATTTTTGAATAATCTTGCTTACAAGTTCTCTTATCTTTTTTGAATTAAATCGCTCATTCTGAAAAGGAAAATCTTTGGGCAAGGTCTCATTGAAAATAATTCTCCCGCAAGAAGTTTCAATAAGTTTTCCATCTATTAAAACTTTAATTTTTGCCCTCATATCAATTATCCCTTGACTTTGTGCCAAAATTACCTCTTCTTTGTTTGCAAAAATCTTCCCCTCCCCCTTTGTGCCTTCAACAATTTTTGTCAACCAATAACAGCCAAGAACCATATCCTGACGAGGAGAGACAATTGAAAGACCGGTTGCTGGTTTTAGAAGATTCAAAGAAGATGCCATAATTTCCTTTGCCTCGCTTTGGGCCTCATCAGATAAAGGCAAAAATACTGCCATCTGATCGCCATCAAAATCAGCATTAAAGGCCTCACAAACCAGAGGATGAATTCTTATTGCCTCACCCTCAACCAATCTTGGCTTAAATCCCTGAATTCCTAATCTGTGAAGAGTTGGGGCTCTGTTTAGAAGAACAAATTTCCCCTGAATTACTTCTTCCAGTGCCTCCCATACTTCCTCCTCCCCTTCCTCAATCATCCTTGAACCCTGCCTCACATTATAGACAATTTCTTTCTCTAAAAGTTTTGCAATCACGAGGGGCTTAAAAATTTCTAAAGCCATTTTCTTTGGAAGCCCGCATTCATTAAATTTCAAATTTGGATCCCCAACAATTACTGACCTTCCTGAATAATCAACTCTTTTCCCCAAAAGATTCTGTCTAAACCTTCCCTGTTTCCCTTTGAGCATATCTGCCAAAGATTTTAAAAGCCGTCTCTGGCCGGTTGAGGCAGTTGTTGTATGACCGCTTCTCATTGAATTATCAATTAAGGCATCTACTGCTTCCTGGAGCATTCTTTTCTCGTTTCTTACAATGACTTCTGGCGCATTTATCTCTAAAAGATATTTAAGTCGGTTGTTTCGGTTAATTACTCTTCTGTAAAGATCATTTAAATCAGAGGAGGCATATCTTCCCCCATCTAACTGGACCATTGGACGCAAAGCCGGTGGTAAAACCGACAAAACTGTCAAAAACATCCACTCAGGCCGGATTCCGTTTTTATGCATCCTTCTAAAAAGTTGAAGCCGTCTTAATATCTTTCTTACCTCTCCCTGACTCAAATCCTGCTTTTTTTGTTTTACCTTTTCTAACTTCTCCTCCATCTTTTTAATCTCTTTTTCTAAATCAATTTTTTCAAAAATTTTTCTTAGGGTTTCTGCCCCAGTTCCTGCCTCAAAAATATGCCCATATTTTAATGAGAGTTCAAAATATTCAATCTCATTTAAAATTCGCAGAGGTTTTATTTCCTCAACCTCCCTTTTTGCCTCCTCTCTCAATTCCTTTAATCTTTCAACCTCCTTTTCTTTTCCTTTTGCCGCCTTAATTTTTTGTTTATATTCTTTTTCAATCTCATCTAAAATCTGCTTCTTTGTCTCCTCGTCTACCTTTGTAATAATATAGGCAGCAAAATAAATTACCCTCTCAAGTTTTTGGACCGGAATATCCAAAATCATTCCCATTCTTGAGGGAACACCTCTTAAATACCAAATATGAGAACAAGGGGCAGCAAGTTTTATATGCCCCATCCTCTCTCTTCTAACTGCTGAATGGGTAACCTCAACCCCACATCTATCACAAATAATTCCTTTATACCTTATTCCTTTATATTTCCCGCAATAACATTGATAATCTTTCTCAGGGCCAAAAATTCTTTCACAAAAAAGCCCATCTTTTTCAGCCCTTTGAGTTCTATAATTTATGGTCTCTGGCTTTGTTATCTCGCCAAAGGACCAAGAAAGGATCTCCTCAGGTGAGGCCAATTTAATTTTTATCGCTTTTATATCCTCTACCTTCATAAAACTTAATTTATTTAAAATTTATTAAATTATGTTTAACATGTCATGTTAAACAAAGAGTGGGTGGGAGGCATTGATAGTGCTAGCTTGAGAGAAAGTATTTCAACTTTAAACAAGTTTTTCAAAAACATGTTTAACATGTCATGTTAAACAGGGGGTTAATTTGGGTTTTGACTTTTGAGATTTGATCTTTGGGCTTTCATTGTTATTTTTCTTCTTTTTTCTCTTCTCTTAATTTTTTCTCTTCTCTTAACTTAATCTCAACATTTAAACCCAGAGATTTCAACTCACTAATTAAAAGAGAGAAAGATGCTGGAATATTTGGGGTTTCTATTTTTTTGTTTTTCAAAATTGCCTGATAAGTATTTGCCCTTCCCAAAACATCATCTGATTTAATTGTTAGCATTTCTTGTAAAATATGGGCGACCCCATACCCTTCCAATGCCCAAACCTCCATCTCACCAAATCTCTGCCCCCCAAACTGAGACCTTCCACCCAATGGCTGTTGAGTTATCAAAGAATAAGGCCCAATGGATCTCATATGAATTTTATCTGCCACCATATGAATGAGTTTCATCATATAAATATAGCCAACTGTCACCTTCTCCGGAAATGGCTCTCCGGTAAAACCATCATACAAAACTACCTTGCCATCTTCAGGGAGGTCTGCCAATCTCAATTCCTTTTTGATGTCCTCCTCTTTTGCGCCAGATAATGCCGGAGTTATTGCCCTATATCCCAATTTTTTTGCTGCAAAACCCAAATGAGTTTCCAAAATCTGCCCAATATTCATTCTTGAGGCAACAGATAAAGGATTCAAAACAATATCAACAGGGGTTCCGTCTTCCAAAAATGGCATATCTTCCTCTGCCAAAATTTTTGAAATAATTCCTTTATTTCCATGACGTCCAGCCAGTTTATCGCCAACGGTAATTTTTCTTAATTGGGCAACCTCAACCAAAATCCTTTTAACAATTCCCGGTTCTAATTTGTGGCCAAATTCAGGTGAAAAAATCCTAATCCCAATCACTCTTCCTTCTTTTCCATGCTCCATCAAAAGAGATGTATCTTTAACATTTTTGGCTTTCTCTCCAAAAATTGCCAAAAGCAAACGTTCCTCTGGTGTTAAATCAACTTCTCCTTTTGGAGAAATTTTTCCAACCAAAATATCGTTTGGTCTTACTTCTGCCCCAATTCTCACAATCCCCTCCTCATCTAAGTCTTTTAATTTTTCTTCAGATACATTTGGAATATCTGAAGTTGTCACCTCTGGCCCCAGTTTTGTCTCTCTAACATCACAGGTGAAAGTCTCAATATAAATAGATGATAAGATATCCTCCTCAACAAGCCTCCTTGAAATTACTATCCCATCTTCATAATTGTGCCCCCTAAATGACAAAAATGCCACCAAAACATTTCTCCCCAGGGCCAAAACTCCATTATCAGTTGCTGGGCCATCGGCAATAACCTCTCCTCTTTTTACCCTTTGATGCAGTTTAACAATCGGCCTTTGATGCAGGCAGGTATATTGATTGGTTGGTCTAAAATTGAGCAAATTATAAACCCTTTTTCTCCCATCCTTTTCCTTAATTGCGATATGTCTTGCATCAACCTCTATTACCTCACCATCAGCCTCTGCAATAACCAAATGTCCAGTATCTCTTGCAACTTTTTCCTCAAGCCCTGTTGCCACCAAAGGCGCCTCTGGATCAACTAAAGGAACTGCTTGTCTTTGCATATTTGATCCCATCAAGACCCTGTTTGCATCATCGTTTTGTAAAAACGGAATCAAGGATGTGGCAACTGAAAGGCACTGTTCAGGTGAGACATCAATAAAATCTATTTCCTCTCTTTTAAGTATCCTTGGCTTTCCCTTCTTTCTTCCAAAAATCTCCTTTGGAATAATTTTTCCGTCTTTATCAATTTCAATGCTTGAGGGAGCAATATTATATCTTTCCTCCTCAAAGGCATTCAAATATTGAATTTTTTTGGTTACTTTTCCTTTCTCAACTTTAAAATATGGGGTTTCCAAAAAGCCGAACCTGTTTATTCTTGCATACCCTGCCAGATGCACAACCAGTCCCACATTTGGACCCTCAGGTGTCTGAATTGGGCAAATTCTTCCATAATGTGAGGGTTGAACATCTCTTGCCTGCAAACCCGCTCTCTTTTTTGGCAAACCTCCGGGTCCGGATGCTGTTAATCTTCTCTTATGCTCAAGTTCAGATAAAATGTTTTCATTGTCCATAAACTGAGACAAAGGAGAGGAGGCAAAAAACTGCTTTATCACTGCCATAAAAGGTCTTGGGTTAATAACCCTAATCGGGGTTACCTCCTCTGCAATCGAAGTTGACATTCTATCTTTGATAATTCTCTCCACTCGGGTCAGCCCCACCCTTGCTTTTTCCCTTAAAAGATCATTTAAAGATCTCACCCTTCTATTTCCTAAATGATCAATTTGGTCCGGTTCAGCGCCAGGAGTATTATTCAGCCGGATAATCTCCCTTAAAACCGCAACAACATCCTCTTTTTTCAAAACCCTGTCTTTGATATCAATTTTTTCTGAATTTTTTGGCTTAATCTCTGGCAATCTCTGCCAGGTCTTCCATCTCCCAACCTCAGATAAATCATATCTTTCAAAATTGAAAAACATATTCTCAAACAATTCCCTTGCAGTATCAGGAGTTACCATATCTCCGGGCCTTAAACGCCTATAAATTGCCATTAAGGCCTCTGTTTGATTATTTGTTGGATCTCTTTTTAGGGTCTCCTCAATATAATCAACCTCACCCCTATTTATATCTTCAAATAACCTTTTAATATCTTCATCCCTCTCATAACCCAAAGCCCTTAAAAGGATGGTAGAGGGCACCCTTCTTCTTCTATCAATTTTCACCCCAATAAAGCCTGATGGGTCAGTTTCAAATTCAAGCCAACTTCCCCTGTTTGGGATAATTTTTCCCCCAAAATACTTTTTTCCTCTTATCGCCCTTGCATCAAAAAAGGGCCCCGGAGATCTTAGAAGTTGTGAGACAACAACTCTTTCAACCCCATTCACAATAAAAGTCCCCCCTTCTGTCATTAGGGGAAAATCACAAAGATAAACTTCCTGCGTTATTTCCTCTCCTGTTTTAAGTTTTTTAAGTTTTACCACAACCCTTAAAGGCGCTGCAAAAGAATCATTATTTTCTTTTGCCTCCAAAGCATTT
>JAJOKZ010000016.1 GCA_021129555.1 Minisyncoccota bacterium | reverse complement strand
AGCATTACCCTTTCGGTGTCATTTTACATTGCAGAATACGAGGATTTGAGGAAGAGGAAATTTTTGTGCTATAATATTTATTATGGAGGGGCAGAATTTACAAAACAAAAAAATAGCAATGATTATTGCTTTTTCTAATTTTAGGGATGAGGAGTATTTTATTCCAAAAAAAATTTTTGAAAAGGCGGGGGCAGAAGTTATAACTGTTTCGGAGAAAAAAGGAACAGCAATCGGGGCAGGGGGAGGAGATACAGAGGTTGATTTAACTTTTGATGAGTTAAATTTAGATGGGTTTGATGCAATTGTCTTTGTTGGAGGGCCGGGATCTTATAAATACATAGAAGATGCAAAAGTTCATCAAGTTGTAAGAAAAGCAGAAGAGAAAGGAAAAATTGTTGCAGCAATATGTATAGCGCCTGCAATTTTGGCTAAAGCAGGAGTGTTGGAGAAAAAAAATGCAACTGTCTGGTCAAGTCCTTTGGACAAAAGTCCAATTAAAATTTTAGAAGAAAATGGAGCAGTGTATGTTGATAAAAATGTTGTAGTTGATGGAAAAATTATCACCGCAAACGGCCCCCATGCAGCAGAGGAGTTTGGAGAGAAAGTTTTGGAAGTATTGCAAAGTTGACAAAAATTTTTGGTTTGGTAAATTAAAATTGCCGTAGACAATAGGCACCCCAATTTGTTTGGGGGTAAATCCTATCGAGGCATCTTTTATCGATATTTCGATATGTTGAAGTTTTGAGTGAGTCTGCGGCAGGCAGGCTTTTTAAATATGCCAAAAACAAAAGAAAGAAAAAAAGAAATAATAGAAGGGTTAAAAAAACTGGCGGATAAACAAAAGGTGACGGTTTTTGTTGGAATTTCTGGCTTGAATTCAGAAGAGTTGTTTGGTTTGAGGGGAGAATTAAAAAAGAACGAAGCAATTTTAAAAGTTGCAAAAAAGACGCTTGCTCAAATTGCCCTTAAAGATAAGAGAATTGGGTTTCCAAAAGAAGAAATTAAAGAACCCATGGGCTTTGTTTTTGGGTTTAAAGATGAAATTCTACCAATAAAAATTCTTTATCAGTTTCAAAAGGAGCATGAGAATTTAAAAATTTTTGGAGGATTTTTGGAAGGAGAATTTTTGGAAAGGGAGAAAATTATTGAACTTGCCAAACTTTCCTCAAGAGATGAACTTCTGGCAAAATTTGTGGGCACTCTTTCTTCTTTGATGCAGAAGTTTGTCTATGTTTTAGATTATAATTTTAAAGGTCTTGTTGTGGTTCTAAAAAATATTCAAAATAGCAAATAATTAATACAAAAAATTATGGCAGAGAAAAAAGAGGAAAAAAAAGAGATGGAGGTACCAGCAAAATTTAAAAAGATAGTAGAAGAAATTGAACAGATGAAAGTTGCAGATTTAGCAGAATTGGTAAAAATTCTTGAAGAGAAATTTGGAGTTTCAAGTATGCCCCAGGCAGTTGCAGTACAGGCAGCACCTCTAACAGGGGGAGAGGGGGAGGCAAAGGAAGAAAAGGCAGAATATGATATTGTTTTGACAAAAGTTGGCGATAAAAAAATAGAGGTGATTAAGGTTGTAAGAGATATTACTCAAAAAGGGTTGAAAGAGTCAAAAGATTTAGTTGATGCGGTTCAAAATGAGCCCCAGGTTATAAAAGAGAAAGTTAAAAAAGAAGAAGCAAAGGAGATTAAGAAAAAATTTGAGGCAGCCGGGGCTCAGGTGGAGTTGAACTAATTGTTTAGAAACATCCCTCGCAGTGCTGCGCCTACTCTACTAAGCCTCGCTTCGTTCCGCTTCGCGGAACTCGCTCGGCTAAGCAGGCCTAGATCCCACTGCCTACCCGAGGCACTGCTCGGGATGTTTCCAAAGTTTTTAATAAATTCTACCTAAAGATAAAATAAGAAATCACCAAAAGCGCCAACAAACTCAAAACTAAAAAGAGAGTTTTGTTTATTTTTGGAACTCTAAACTTAAAAGAAAAGAAGGGAATTTTTTCTTCGACAGATAACAAAAAGAAAATGCCGGAGGAATTTTTCACCTCCTTTTTCTTTGACTTAAAAAATTTTTTAAGAGTTTTATCTTTGATCTCTTCAAGATTAATTAATTCTGGCAGGATTTCATCATAAATATCCTCAAAAAGTTTTTGGGTGATAACCATTACTTTATCTCCGCTTAAAAGCTTTCCAGATGCCACCCCTCCCAAAAACCTGAAAGGGGAGGGGGTTGTTTTTTCTTCTAAATCCTGAGCAATATCTGAAAGTTCATCCCCCCGCAAGAGCAAAATTTGAATACTTCCTCCTCTTGAAAAATAAAGAAAATAATTAGCAGAAACAAGGACAGCAATATTTAAATTTCCAACCCATCTTATATCTCCTTTTTTTGTTTTTTTGTAAAATTTTTGATTAACTTTTTTTAGGGTTTCAATTAGGGCTTTTTCTGGAAGAGATTTTTTCTCTGAGTAATATGTTTTTTTAAAAAATTCTGCTAATTCTTTAATAAAATTTTTATCTTCCTTTAAAATATTTGTAAATTCTACTATCAAAAAAAGATGACCCAAATGAAAAACCTCTTTTTTCTCTGGTCTAAATTCAAAAACTTTAAGATAGGTATGTTTTTGGGGGTTAAAATAATATTCCAAGGCCTGCATTTTTTTATTATAATACAAAAGGGAAAGGGCGTGTAGCTCAGTGGTAGAGCGCTGCTCTCACACAGCAGAGGTCGCAGGTTCAATTCCTGCCACGCCCACAAGTTGGCAAATTAGTTGATGAGCAGATATTTGTTTCTTTTTTTATTTACAAAAATTTGATATTCTGAAATAAGATGGCAAAATGTTGGTAGTTGATTATCTTAGATGGCATTTTTATGAGATGCCAAAATATATTTTGGAGGGGTGGAGGAATTATCTAAAATTTGGGAATTATTTCTTCTCAATCACTTTGCTTTTGAAAAGTTGGTTTTCTCCCTGGAAGAGAATTACCTGGTCCTATGGGAGAGGATTTTCTCCAACTCGCTACCTTGAGACCGCAATCTCTAATTTATTTTCTCGGTGTGTGGGGGCTTTTTTGAGAACTTTTATTATTGGGATTGGTCTTGTTTTTGAGGCCTTTATATTGGTTTTTGGGGCAATTTTTTATCTTTTTTGGATTTTCCTTCCGGCAATTTTGTTTTTCTGTTTTGTTTTTGGAATAAAACCTCTTTTTTAATTTATGTATTTTGATTTTAAAAATTCGGTTATTTATTCATCGGTTGATTCGTTTAACCAGAATTTAATAAGGATTTTAAAACTCACAAAAATTTTAGCATTTTTGGGATTTTTGCTTTTTGGGATAATATTTTTGGTCAATCATTTCTTTCTGGCAAAAACAGAGAATTTATTTCTTGGGTTTTCTCTAATAACTTTTGCCATCTTTGCAGGAAGTTTCGCCTTTATTTTATTCTTTGAGATAAAAATAAAACATCCAGAAATTCCTTCTGGTTCAAAAAACCTTGCTGATTATTTGGATTTTGAGGGTGCAAAAATTATAAAAGAGGCACAAAGAATTACAAAAAGATATAGGCGAGTTCTTGACTCAACCGTCCTTTTCTTTGCTCTAACAAAAAATAAAAAAATTGCAAATTTTGTATTTGTAAGGGCTCTTATTGATAAAAAATATATTCAGAGAAAAATTAAAGATTTTTGGCAGAGAAAGTTTATTTTAGAAAAACAACCAAAAGAGATAAAAACAATTCTTCTTTTGGCTCAAAAAATTTCAAGGAAAAAAAAGCATAAAAAAATTGAGGCAGGGGATATTATTTTGGCATTATTGGAATTAGATCCGATTTTTGAAAAAATTTTGATTGAGTACGATTTAAGGCCAGAAGATATAAAATGGTTGGTTGAATGGTATGAAAGAGTTCAAAGACATATAAAAGAGAATAAAAAATTCTGGGAGTATAAAAATCTGGCAAAAAAGGGAAGCATTGGAAAAAATTGGGCAGCAGGTTACACAATTACCCTAGATGATTATTCAGTTGATTGGACAGAGATGGTTAAAAGAGCTGGCTATCCCGATGTTTTTGGATACAAAGATGAGATAGAGCAGGCTGAAAGAATTCTCTCAAATCCAGAGATAAACAATGTGTTAATTGTGGGTCAGCCCGGTGTTGGAATGAAAAATATTATTTTGGCTTTAGTAAAGAAAAGTTTGTTGGAAGAAAGTTTGCCACCAATAAATAATAAAAGAGTGGTAGAATTAAGAATCCCCTTACTTTTGGCAAAACTTACAAGTTTAGATGAAGTAGAACTAACCTTGGAGAAAATTTTTCAAGAAATAGTTAAAGCAGGAAATGTTATTCTTTTTATTGATGAGTTTCACAATTATGTTGGAGTTCAGGAAAGGCCCGGAGCAATTGATATCACCGGCATTCTTTCTTCTTATTTGCCACTTTCTCAATTTCCCTTAATTGCCCTTACCAGTTATTCAGGCCTTCACAAAAATATAGAAACCCACCCTTCTCTTTTAAATTTCTTCTCAAAAGTTGAGGTGAAAGAACCAACAAAAGAGGAGACGCTTTTGATGTTGGGGGATATGGTTTTTTCTCTGGAGAGAAAATATAAGGTATTTATAAGTTGGCAGGCATTGAAAGAAATTGTTGATTTGTGTGAGAGATATATAACTTCTGTTCCTTTTCCCAAAAAGGCAAAGGATATATTAGAGGAAGTGGTGGTTAAAGTTGTCTCAAAAAGAAAGGGTTGGGTTGGAAAAGAGGATGTAGATGAGTTAATTGCTCAGAAAACAGAGATTCCTGTAGGAAAATTGGAGCAGAAAGAAAAGACCATTCTTTTGAATTTGGAAAAGTTAATTCATAGAAAAATTATCAATCAAGATGAGGCAGTAAAAGAGATTGCCTCGGCTTTGAGGCGTGCAAGGACAGAGGTTGTTGTAAGAAAGAAACCAATGGGTTGCTTTTTGTTTTTGGGACCAACAGGTGTTGGAAAGACAGAAACCTCAAAGGCATTGGCAGAAATTTATTTTGGGTCAGAGGATAGAATGATTAGATTAGATATGTCTGAATTTCAAAATATTGATGATATCCCTCGTCTAATTGGCTCTTATGAATACGAAGGACTTTTAACAACCCAGGTAAGAGAAAACCCATTTTCCTTGGTTCTTTTGGATGAGATTGAAAAAGCCCATCCCAATATTTTGAATTTATTTTTGCAGGTTTTAGATGAGGGACATTTAACCGATGGAATGGGAAGGAGGGTTGATTTCAAAAATACAATTATCATTGCGACCTCAAATGCCGGCTACAAAATAATTTTAAAAGCGTTCAAAGAGAGGAAGAAAATGAATCAAATAAAAGAGGAACTCTTGGAATATTTATTTGAGAAGGCAATATTTAGGCCTGAATTTATCAATAGATTTGATGCGGTGGTTGTATTTCGTGCCTTAACAAAGGAGAATCTTTTAGATATTGCTCATTTGTTGCTTTCAAAAATTCAGAAAAGTTTGAAAAAAAGAAACATCTGGTTTATAATAACAGATGAACTAAAAGAGAAGATTGTTGAACTTGGATATGATATAAAATTTGGGGCAAGGAATATGAAAAGGGTTATTCAGGATAAAGTTGAGAATGCAATCGCAGAGGCACTTCTGCGGGATGAAATTCAAAAAGGCGACAAAATTATTATTGATTCGGAAAATTTTTCTGTAATAAAAATAAAGGTCGGGAAAGAAATTAACAAGTTGGTAGTTTGACTAATTGACCATTTAACTAAATGGCAAATTGGCTGATTGGCAAATAATTAATAATCATTGATCAAGAATCATTATGGAAGAGAGGCAAATTTTCTCAATTAATAAAAGAGAGGACCCAAATTATCCGGCTTATTTTGAAGAACCCCTAAGACCCCAAAGAAGCAAAAAACCCTTTTTAATTTTGGGAGTTGTTGTGGCATTAATTTTGGCAGGACTCACCGGTGTTTTGGCATCAAGAATCTGGGACCCTTTATGGAATCCTTTCAGACCTTCCCCTGAGGCAGTTTTGTTAAAAGCATTTGAGGCACACAAAGGGGTTCAGACATATCATTCAAAAATTTATCTGTTTTTGGATGCAAAACAAGAGAGGGGAGAAAGTTTTTCTTTTGAAGCACAGATTGAAGGAGACAGCGATCTATCAGACAAAGATGCGCCCAAATCTCATATGAATTTTTCTTTCTCGGTGTTTGTCGGACCAATAAAATTGCCATTCTCGGGCCAGACAATTACAATTGGAGATGTGGAATATTTCAAAATTGACAAACTGCCTTTTGTAGGCCTGTTTCAACTTTTTACATTGTTTGGAGAAAAAATGAAAATGACAGAACAAGAAAAGGCAAAGATAGAGATGGGAAAAGCAATCGCTATTCAACAAATAGGAAATCAGATAATAGGGAAGTGGATAAGAATCTCTCTTGATGAATTAGGAATAGGGTTTGGTAAACCAAAAGAAAAAAAAGAGGCTCTAAAAAAGAAGGCAGAAGAATTGATTTTAAAATACCCGATATTGAAACCAAAGCAAGAATTTAAAGATAAAGTTATCAATGGTGAGAGATATTATCATTATCTTTTGAGCGTGGATAAAGAAAACTTAAAACAATTTTTAAAAGAGATTTTGCCGTTTGTAGAGGAAGAAAAAATCTATTCCCGGGAGACAGCGATGTTGCCCCAAGAGAGGAAAAATTTTGATGTAAAAATAGATGAATTTTTTGGGCAAGTAGGGGAGGTTACAACAGAAATCTGGATTAGCAAAAAAACCTATCTTGTGCATAGGATTAATGGGAAAAAAGAGTTCAAAGACAAAAAAGGCGAAAAGAATATTGCCTGGGATATGGTTTTTAGCAATTACAATCAGCCGGTCCAAATTTTGCCTCCGGAAGAATCAACAAGTATAATGGAAATTATTAGAGGATTGATGGGTTTTTTCTTTCAACAACCAGAAGCCTCATTTTGGTCACAACCCACACCTATTTTTTAACCAAACAAATTTGCTGAGTTTCTGCACTGGCAGACCCCGGCAATGGGGTTGATGATTACCCAAAGAGGATGGCAAGTGTGTGATAGTTTTCCAAGATCAGCAAATCACTCTTTATAGTATTAATCCTTATCTTACAGAACCTCCTCGGCTCATTGACAATCCTCAGAGAGGAATAGAAGAGATTATCATTTGATTCTTAAAACCAACCCCCTCTTTAAAAAAGAGGGGGTTTTATTTGACAAAAATTTTTATTTAGTTAAAGTAATGAAAAATTGACATTTTGGGTATTTTTTGGTATAATTCTTACATTCATTAAAATTATTGAGTTTTTATTATGACTAAAATTAAAAAAATTATTTTAATTTTCGGCGTAACCTTGACGCTAATTTTTATTTTTCAAAATGCCAACAATTTTACACAAGCAGGATTACTGCTAGAACCAACTTGCCAAGATGAATGTTCGTATATTGGCCAAACTCAAAAAAGATGTTCTGGGAAATATGTTCAAAAAAGAACCTGTGGAGATTATGATTCAGATCCCTGCCTTGAGTGGTCATCATGGCAAAATTATCAAGATTGTGGGAGTGATAGTTGGACAAACCAATACAGATGCTCTGGAAATTGGGTTCAGAGGAAAAAAATTTTTAAAGGATGTTCAAATGGAAAATGTTATCAAAGAAGTAAATGGATAAATTACCAGAATTGTGAAGAGCAGGGAAAAGTGTGTGAGGATGGAAGGTGTGTCTGGGGATGTCAAGATGAATGCTTCTTCCCAGGACAAAAAAGATGTGTTAATGATTCAAATTATCAGGTATGTGGAAATTATGATGAAGATGTATGCTTGGAGTGGTCATCCCCCCAAAGTTGCGGGCAGGATTCCTGTATTGGCTCAACCCTTAGAGATTATTATTGCTTTTTAGGAAAGTGTTCATATAGAGATACTCAATGTGCTTCTCAATGTTTCTATTGTGGTGATGGAGTTTGCAATTCAGAATGTGGAGAGAGTTCTTCAAACTGTCCTCAGGATTGTGGGTATCCTGAATTAAATGTTAATTGTGAGACTTCTCCAAATCCAGCAGAAATAGGAGAAATAGTTACTTTTGTGGCAAATCCCTCTGGCGGGACAGGTATCTATAGTTATACTTGGGCAGGAGCATGTCAGGGCGATGAAAAAACTTGTAGTGTTTCATTCTTTCAATCAGGCACTTATACCGCTCAGGTAAAAGTAATATCAGGAGAGCAACAAAAAACCACTACCTGCTCTGTTTTGGTAAAGGAACCTGAATGTCAATGTTCTTGCTGGAGTGAATGGCAAAATCAGGGATGTGGGCAGGGGAATTGTGCCACAAATCAGATGTATCAGGTAAGAACAAGGAGTTGTACTCCTTCTGGCTGCGATGATGAAAGAGAAGAAAGATGTGTTGAGCATTCATCTTGTCAGGTTCGAAATGATCCTGTTTCAGGTACTCTCTCTGTTGCTCCTCTCTCTGTCTGTGTGGGGCAACAAATAAATTTAACAATTACAGGACAGGACGATGATGGGCTTTTGGGTTTTTATGCTTATTATCAGGGAAGTTGGCATTGGAGGGATGTTCAGGGGATCTCGGATACAGAAACTTGGCAAATTGTTGAAAATACTCTCGGAACATATTCCTATTGTGCTCAGGTTTATGGAAAAACCCCTCAAGGATTAAGCGAAACCGCAAATACTTCTCCTTATTGTATAAATGTGGAGGTTTCCTCTTGTCAGCCAGAATGCATAAATGAGTGTTCATATACAGGTCAGGTAAGATGTTATGATTATACCCACAGACAGGTTTGTGGAAATTATGATTCAGATCCCTGTCTTGAATGGTCCTCTCCTGCAATATGTTCCGGTCCCACAAATTGTGGATACGGAAGTTGTGCCCCAACACAAAAACCAAGTTGGTATTGCTCAAATGGAGCCTGTGCCTATAATTGTGTTTATGATGCAAGTTGCGAGCCTCAACCAAATTATCTTGCCTGCTATCAAAATGATGTCTGGTGGTTTTCACCTCAGGGAAACCTAATTTCAAAATATCAGGAATGTGGGGAGAGTTATTGCGATCCTTGGCAGGAAAAATATTGCCAAAACAACAAAGTTTATCAAAAAAGAACCTGCTATAATAAAGGTTGCGCAAATGGGGCCTGCTTTACAAATTCGTATATTGACACAAAGTTAGTTGAAACATGCAGTGAAGATGAAGTTTGCTCAGATGGTCAATGCAAAAAAGAATGTGAATGCTCAAGTGGTCCTTGTTGTGATGGATGCCATTTTAAGCCTTCAAGTGCTGTTTGTGATGTAAAAATTGAAACACAATATGGGTGTCCTTGGGGAACTGGATGTGGTGCAGATGTTGGAAAAAGAACAAGATCCAAATTTAGATATTGCTCAGGTAAAAGTTCTTCTTGTAATGGCAGGTGGGGAAATTGGACAGAATGGACCTCCTGGCGGGTTGCAGATTATTGCACTATCAATGAGATTTGCAGACCCGGATATTCTAAATGTCAATATAGATCTGCCTGCACAAGAACATATCCAACCTATATAAAACATTACAAAAAAGTTTGCGTGGGAAATGCTCTCTTTTGGTATGATTCTAATAATCAACAACAAGAAAAATATAGAGATTGTAACGATGATAACACCTGCACCTTAGATTTATGTGAGAATGGAAGATGTAAATTTGAATTGAAATGCGATGGCACCACCTGTCTTATTGGGTCTGATGACTATTGTGAGAGTTGTAATCATTGCGGAGATGGAATATGTAATTGCGAAGAGACCATTTGTTCTTGTCCCCAAGATTGTAAGATTCAAGGAGTAACAGTTTCGCTTCTTGGAAAATTAGAAAAAGAGCCAAGGGAATGGAGAGATGAAGTTGAGGTAGAACCAGAAGATATTGTTGATTTCTTGATAGTTATTTCAAATAATGGAGAGACAACCCTCAAAAACCTTAATGTTAAAATAGATTTGCCATCTCAAATTCAATATTTAAATGAGGCAAAATCAGAAGGGCAATTTTTACTTGGAGATTTAGAAAATGGAGTTGAGATTGGAGAGATGCCACCGAAGACAATAAAGACAATCACTTTTAAAGGTAAGATTCTTTCAAGAGAATTTCTTGGAGATCAAAATTCTTTTGAAACTTTGGCTCATATCAGTGCCGATAATCTTTCTGCCACAGATCCAGTAAGATTTGTTCTCAAAGGACCATTTGCAGCGAAAGGGCTAAAAGGAGCAATGATTGCTGCTCTTAAAGATATCTTAAAAGGATGGTTGATTTGGCCCTTACTTATTCTTTTTGGAATTGTGGCTTTGTTTTTGGCAGGATTTTATTTATTATTCTGGTTGATTAGAAAAAGAAGAGAAAAAGAGATGAAGGCCTCACAAAGTTTATAACAAAGATCTAAAAAATACTAAAAAGCCCAATTTTTGGGCTTTTTAGTTTTCCACGGATTGGGTGGTTGACAAGGTTTCTTTTGTGGATTATAGTGGAAAATGAGGTAGGGTTGTGGAAAACTGTGGGGAAAACTCAACTAATTTGTGGAAAATGTTTATTGGAGAATATACCTACAATTTAGATTCAAAAAGAAGGTTGGCAATTCCTGCCAAGTTTAGAAAGTTATTAGGAAAAAAGGCAGTTATAACAAGAGGTTTAGATAACTGCCTTTTTCTTTTTCCAGAAAAAGAATGGAAAAAATTAGCAGAGAAAATTAGCAAACTTCCTTTATCACAGGCAGACGCAAGGGGATTTGCAAGAATTATGCTGGCTGGTGCAACTGATGTTGAGATTGACTCTTTGGGAAGAATTCTTATTCCCGAATATCTAAAAAAATATGCCCAACTTACAAAAAAAGTGGTAATTGCTGGAATTGCAAATAGGATCGAGATCTGGGATGAGAAGGTCTGGAGAAAATATCAAGAAAGAACAGAAAAGGAGGCAGGAGATATCGCCGAACGCCTAAAAGAATTAGGAGTTTGAATTTTGAGTTTTCTATAATGCATCTTCCGGTTTTACAAAAAGAAGTTATCAAATACCTAGCACCTCAAAAAAATGAAAATTTTATAGATGCCACTTTTGGAGAAGGAGGACATGCCTTGCCAATTTTGAAAAGGATAAAACCAAAAGGAAGACTCCTTGGAATAGAAATTGACCCCCAACTTTATGAGGAAATAAGAGAAAAACTAAAAGAGGATAATGAGCAGATTTTTGAGAGGTTAATTTTGGTAAATGACTCCTATGTGAATCTGCCAAGAATTATAGAGAGATATCAGTTTAGGCCAATTGCTGGAATTTTATTTGATCTTGGAATTTCACTTTGGCATATAGAGAAGTCAAGAAGAGGATTTTCTTTTAAAAGAGACGAACCTTTGGATATGAGGTTTAACGCCCAGATAAACAAATTGACTGCCTTTGAGATAGTAAATTATTGGCCAAAAGAAAAAATTGAAAAAATTCTCAAAGATTTTGGAGAAGAAAAATTTGCAAGAAAAATAGCAGAAAATATTGCAAAGAGAAGAGAAGTTGAACCCATAAGAACTACTTTTGACCTCATAGAGGTAATAGAAAAAAGTACCCCTTTACCAGTTAAAAGAAAATTAAAAATTCACCCTGCTACCAAGACTTTTCAGGCTTTAAGAATTGCAGTTAATAGAGAGTTAAGCAATTTAGAGGAGGCGCTTAATTTCCTACCAAAAATTTTAGATAAAGGGACAAGAATTGTAATTATCTCTTTTCACTCACTGGAGGAGAGAATTGTTAAGAGAAAATTTTTGGAGGCAAAAAGCAAAGGACTTTTGGAGATTCTTACAAAAAAACCTGTTGTTGCTTCAAAAGAAGAAATAAAAATTAACCCATCTGCAAGATCGGCTAAATTAAGAGCAGGTAAAATTTTATGACAAAAGGAAAACTTAAAAAATTTTGGAGAGTTTCAATTTTTATTGTAATTTTGCTTGGAGGCCTTTATATTTTTCAGGTCTCTAATTTAACATTTTATGCCTATCAACTTACCCTTTTAAAAAAAGAAGCCAAAACATTAGACGAGGAAAACTCCTCTCTTCAGTTGGAGCTGACCTCAAGGCATCCGCTTTTCAGAATAGAGGAACTGGCAAAAGATTTAAATTTTGAAAAAATTTCTCAGATTCAATATATCAAGGCAGAAGAAGGTCCTGTTGTAGTAAAATAATATGTTCAAAAAAATATTTCATTTTTGGAGAATTAATTTAATTCTTGCAACTTTTTTTATTTTTGGTGGGGTAATTTTGGCACGGCTTATTTACCTCCAACTTTTTCGCAACGATTTTTACAGGGCATTGGCTGAGGGCCAACAAGAAATTGTTGAATCGGTTTTGGGTCCTCGAGGAG
>JAJOKZ010000003.1 GCA_021129555.1 Minisyncoccota bacterium | reverse complement strand
GTTTAACATGTCATGTTAAACAGGTTTTTGGTTTTTTCGGTGTCATTTTATATTGCAGAATACGTGATTCTTGCTAAATTTAGAATTTATGAGTAAGATAAAAAGATATGATCAATTTTATTTCCGGTAAAGTTTTATTAAAAGAGGATAATTATGTTCTTGTAGAGAGGGGGGGAATTGGATTTAAAGTTTTTTTAGATGAAAGAACTCTTGAAAAAATAAAAAAGGGAGAAAAAATTAACCTCTTCTGTTATTTCTGCATAAGAAATGAACACCCTGAGCTTTATGGGTTTTTGGAGCGAGAAAAATTAAAAGTTTTTAAGATGCTTGAGAAAATTCCAGGAGTTGGTCCCCAAATTGCTATAAAGATTGCCTCAAAAGGGAGTTTAGATGAGCTGCTAAAAGCCATAAAAGAGAAGAATTTCTCTTATTTTCAAGAAATCAAAGGGCTTGGCAAGAAAAAAATTCAAAAAATTATTCTTGAGATAAGCGGGGATTTAGAAAAAACCCAGATAAAAATTCAAAAGGAAGATAAGACACTAAAAGGATTGATTTCTCTTGGGTTTTCCCAAAGAGAAGCAAAAGAGGCTTTATTGCAGGTTCCTTCAGACATTAAAGAACCAGAGGAACGAATTAAAAAAGCATTAAAAATTCTTGGAAGAGGATAATGTTTTTTTAAAAGAAATTCTTAAAAAAATCTTACCAAAAACTTTTGTTAATTTTTATCATTTCTTCCTTACTTTTTTTGGTGCCTTAATTTTTAACTTTCCCTCAAAAAACTTAAAAGTTGTGGGAGTTACCGGAACAAACGGTAAATCAACGACTGTTGAATTTATAACAAGAATTTTAGAAGAAGCGGGGTTTAAAATTGCCTCAATTTCTTCAATTAGGTTTAAAATTGGAAAAGAAAAAACGCACAACTTTTTAAAAATGACAATGCCAGAGGGCTTTTTGATTCAGAAGTTTTTAAAAAAGGCAGAAAGAAAAAGGTGTAATTGGGTGGTTTTAGAGGTGACATCTGAGGGAATAAAACAATTCAGGCATAAATTTATTGATTTTGATATAGCAGTTTTTACAAATCTTCGACCAGAACACATAGAAGCGCATGGGAGTTTTGAGAAGTATAGGGAAGCAAAGGGTAAGTTATTTGAGGCACTGTCAAAAAGCAAAAAGTATAAAAAAGACAAAAAAGTTAAAAAAATTAGCGTAATTAACATTGATGATGAAAACGCCTCTTTTTATCTAAAATTTTGGGCTGATGAAAAATGGGGGTATAGGATTGAAGGAGAGCAATTAAACTCAAAAGAAATTGCCACTCTTTATGATAAAATTTTGGAAGCAAGAGATTGCAGAATCGAAAAGGAAGGAGTCAGCTTTAAGGTGAAAGATAAAGAGTTTAACTTAAAATTAAAGGGAAAATTTAATATCTACAATGCTTTGGCTGCAATTTGTGTGGCTCTTTCCCAAGGTATAGATTTAGAAGTAATAAAAAGTGCTTTAGAAAAAGTTGGCGGAGTTGTAGGTAGATTGGAAGAGGTAATATCTTATCCTTTTAAAGTGATTGTTGATTATGCCCATACCCCAGATGCGCTAGAGGAGGTTTATAAAACACTTATCCAAGACTTATCCAAAGAAAACAAACTTATTTGTGTTTTCGGGGCCTGTGGTGGGGGAAGAGATAAGTGGAAACGTCCTAAGTTTGGAGAAATTGCAGATAAATATTGCAGAAAGATTATTTTGACAAACGAAGACCCCTACGATGAAGATCCCGAGCAAATTTTAAGAGATATCGAGAAAGGAATTCAGGGAAAAGAAAAGGTAGTTAAAATTATTGATAGAAGGAAGGCAATTAAAAAGGCATTAGAGATAGCTCAAAGTGGTGATACCGTGATAATTACAGGAAAGGGGTGTGAACCTTGGATGTGTGTTAAAGGTGGTAAAAAAATTCCTTGGGATGATAGAAAGATAGTAAAAGAGGAGTTTGAGAAATTAAATAAAGAGTAAAATGGAAAAAGAAATTTTGGTCGAAAAAACACAAAATAGAAAAGAATTTATTAGAAAAGCCTTTGAATGGGAAAAATTTTTTGAGGAAATAAAAGATAAAAACAAAATTTTAATTAAGCCAAATATTGTCTCGCAAGAAGAATATCCAACAACCACTCATCCAGAAACCTTAGAGGAATGTTTGAAACTTTTGTTAAAAGTTAAACCAAAAGACAGAATTTTGGTAGCAGATGGGCCGGCTTTTGATGCGGGAAATTCATCAAAAATTATAAAAAATCACTCCCTCAAAAAAGTTTGTGAAAAATTCGGAATCCCTCTTATAAATTTAAATAAAACTACTTTTCGCAAAATTTCTGCTTTTGGGCTAAATTTATTAATTCCAGAAATAGTTTTGGAGGCAGATTATATTATTTCCCTTCCGGTTTTAAAGACCCATAGAATTTGTAAAATTACCGGCGCTTTAAAAAATCAATACGGGTTTTTACCACCAAAACAGAAGCTTTTATTTCACTTTCCTTTTAGAGATATTCATAAGACAATTGCTGTAATAAATAAAATTATAAAAATAAATTTTTTTGTTGTGGATGCAATTTACACCCTTATAAAGGCCCAAGAGAAAAGACACGGAGGTGAAGTTAGAGAATTGGGATATATGTTGGCAGGGAGAAACCCGATATTGTTAGACTTAAAAGGACTTGAATTACTTCAGAAAATTGACCCTTCTTTGAAAGGCTTAACTTCAAAGGATATTTTACAAATTAATTGGTTTTTAAAATTAAAAGAAACCTCACAGTGAAGAAATATTTCAAAATTCTTCCCCATAAGGCAGATTTACAACTGAAAGTTTTTGCGCCCTCAAAAGAGGAACTTTTTTTGAATTCAATGAGGGCTATGTTTGAAACCACAGAAACAAAAGGAGGTGAGGGCGAAGTTTCTCGAGAAATAGAAATTTCTACTCCCAATCTTGAACAACTTTTAATTGATTTTTTAAGCGAGATAATATATTTAAGTGAGACAAACAATGAGGTTTATCACGATATAATTTTTGAAGAGTTTTCAAATACTTATCTGAAAGGTCAACTAAAAGGAGAGAGGATACTTAAAAGAGGAGTATTTGTTAAAGGGGTTACCTATCATAATTTTCAGGTTCAGAAAAAAAACAAACATTGGGAGGCAACAATTTTATTCGATATTTAAGGGGACAGTCCCCAAAAAATAAGGCATAAACCTCCACGCCAGGTTCTGGCTTAAAAGCCAGAATTTTTTAATTTGACGAGAACAGTTCTCGTCAAATTATTGAATTGGTTGGGTTACTTGACTAAGCTGGGTTGCTATTTGACGAGAACAGTTCTCGTCAAATTATTGAATTGGTTGGGTTGCTTGACTAAGCTGAGTAACGTGAGTAACGAGAGTAACGAGAGTAACGAGAATATTTCAATAGGTTCCTGAGATAAGAATTGGGTCTCCTATATGTGTTTGCTCATTACCTTATCTGATTGACATAACAGGATTCTTAAAGAATATTAAAAAGACACAAAGAGAGGAGGGGAGAGGAATGCTGAGAGGAATATTGTGGAGAGAATAAAAAACAAAAGAATGCTTGAACCAGAAAGAGACCCTTATGAGCTTCTCTTATTGATAGTAATAAGGACCTTGCCAGAGATTGGAACAAAAACACACAAGAGAGGGTTTATAAATCTTATAAGTACTCTTTGGGAGAGATATCTTTATAAAAATAAAATAATTGAGAAAAATTTAGCACTTTCCTCAGTAAATAAAAAGGAAAATATACGCCAAATTCTTGAAGCTCTTCTGGAAGAAACAGATCTAATTCACAAGATTCAGGAAGGGGGAAGAACATATTATGTGGTAGATACCCAAAAAAGCAGGTTCTGGAAAAATTGCGTTCTTTACTTTTCAAGAGTAGAAATAGAGAGATACCTAAAATGAGGGGCCTTTGCCCCTCTTCTTTTTTTGGAATATAATAAATAAAGTATGAACCAAAAAATTACAAAAAAAGATCTTATAAAAATTGATGAGTATCTCTGGGAGATTCCAAAGAGTTTTAGGTCGGATATGAGGGTGCCGGCTCGAATTTATGCCTCAGAAAAATTGCTGGAAAAAACCGAGGATGAGGCCTTAATTCAGCTTATAAATACCACCACCATGCCCGGGATTGTTAAATATGCAATCGCAATGCCCGATATTCACTCAGGATATGGTCCACCAATTGGGGGTGTGGGAGCAATGAAATTACCAGAGGGTGTTATTTCTCCTGGATTTGTGGGCTATGATGAAAACTGTGGGGTTAGATTATTAAAATCCGAACTTAAAAAAAAAGAAATAAAACCATATTTGGAGAGGTTGTCCCAAGAAATTCAAAAAGAGGTGCCATCAGGATTAGGTAGGGGAGGGAAGATTAAATTATCAATTGAACAGATAAACAGAGTTTTAGAAGGAGGAGTGCCTTATTTGGTAGAGAGAGGATATGGCCAAAAAGAAGATGTTGAAAACTGTGAACATCAGGGGAGGATGGAGATGGCAGATACAACTTGTATTTCAGAAAAGGCAAAGCAAAGAGGAAGAGACCAATTAGGAACATTGGGATCAGGCAATCATTTTATGGAAATCCAAAAAGTAGAAGAAATTTTAGACGAAGAAATTGCCAAAGAATTTGGGTTATTTAAGGACCAGGTGGTAATAATGATACATACTGGTTCCCGCGGTCTTGGTCATCAAAATTGTACAGATTATTTAAGGCTTTTGATGCCAATTTATCCAAAATATGGAATAAAGCTTCCAGACAAAGAACTTTGTTGTGTCCCATTTAATTCACCCGAAGGCCAAAGATTTTTTAAGGCAATGTCATCTGCTTGTAATTTTGCTTGGGCAAATAGGCAGATGATAACCTATTATGTAAGGAAAGCATGGAGGAGGGTGATAGGTAAAGAAAAATTAACCCTTTTATATGATGTTGCGCACAATATTGCAAAAATTGAGGAACATGAGGTAAATGGAAAGAAAATGAAGTTAATTGTTCATCGAAAGGGAGCAACAAGAGCATTTCCTGCCAACCATCCAGAATTGCCAGAGAGATATCAAAAAACAGGGCAGCCGGTAATTATTCCTGGATCTATGGGAACTGCTTCTTATGTTCTTGTGGGAACAGAAAAATCAAAAGATGCCTGGTTTACTGTTTGTCATGGGGCTGGAAGAACAATGTCGCGAAAAAGGGCAGTAAAAACAATTTCTGGTAGAGAGGTGGTAGACAAATTAAGCCAAAAAGGAATTTTGGTTAAATGTTATTCTTTTAAAGGAATAGCAGAAGAAGCTCCTCAAGCCTATAAGAATGTTGACGAGGTGGTAGATGTGGTTCACAAGGTAGGTTTAGCTTTAAAAGTTGCAAAATTAGTACCTTTGGCAGTAATTAAGGGAGAATAAATTTCAAATTTAAAATGAAAAACGCAAAATTAAAGAGAAAAAAAGGTTTTAATGAAAGAAAAGAGATTGCCAAAATGTTTGAGAAAATATATTCGGAAAGAAAAAGCTCGTATCAGGCGAGAAGTTTTTGGTGCAAAAGAACAGGAAAAGTTGATTCAGGAACTATATAAGAATATAAGAACCAAAAACCCCGCCTGCAACGCTCCGCCCGCCAGAAATGCTGCATCTACTGGGGTTGGCGTAGCGATGCGGGCAGGCAAGGATCAAACATGCAAATAGAAGAAATTTACAAATTGGCAATACAAAAAGGGATTGAAAGCGATTTTAGAGGTAAAGAAGGAATAGAAAAATTACTTAAAAGAAGAAAAGAAGAATATGAGAAACTTTCAGATGAGGAGAAAAAAGATTTCGATTTAGAGAGTTTAACAAATCCCTTCTCTGATTCAAGAATCTTACACATAGCTCAGGATAAAGATATTAAAAAAACTTTGGTTGGTATTGATATTGAACCAGCAGAGATAATTTTGGCAGAGAAAATAGGCGTTGATCTTGTAATCTCCCATCATCCTTTAGGGAAGGCGCTTGCAACATTGCATGAAGTAATGGAGCTTCAATGCGATGTTTTGGCCCAGTATGGAGTGCCGATAAACATTGCTGAAAAATTAATGAGAGAAAGAATATCTGAGGTTGCAAGAGGGTTAAACAGGGTGAATCATCAAAGAACTGTTGATTGTGCAAAACTTTTAAAAATAAATTTAATGTGCCTTCATACAGTTTGTGACAATCTTGCAGCAAGCTTTTTAAAGGATTTAATTGAGAAGGAAAGACCCGAAAGATTAAAAAATTTATTAAATCTTTTAAAAACTGTTCCTGAGCATAAAAAAGCAATTGAATTCGGGGCAGGTTCAAAAATCTTTGTTGGAGATAAGGAAAACAGATGTGGAAAAATCGCCTTAACAGAGATTACCGGAGGAACTGAGGGTTCTCCAAAACTTTATGAAAAAATGGCTCAGGTTGGAATTGGGACAGTTGTTGGAATGCATATATCAGAGGAGCATAAAAAAGAAGCAGAGAATGCTTTACTTAATGTAGTTATTGCAGGTCATATTTCTTCTGATTCTTTGGGAGTAAATTTATTTTTAGATGAAATAGAAAAAAAAGGAATAGAGATCATTCCTTGTTCAGGTCTAATTAGAGTTTCCAGAATATAATTTTTGTTGTATAATTAAAAAGAAAAATACATTCAGCACAAGGACCGGCCTCGTACTGGAAGATTATATAATACAAATTGAAAGGGTCGAAATAATCAATAATCAAATTTTTAAATTATGAAAAAGACAGGTTTTACCTTAATTGAACTTCTAATCATTATTGCCATCATTGCTATTTTAGCAGCAGGGATAATTATTACAATTAATCCCGGAGCTCAGTTTAGAGAAGCAAGAAACTCCACTCGTTGGCAGCATATGAATGCAATTGCCAACGCTGTTTATTCCTATGCAATTGCGCATCAGGGCAATTATCCTCCTTGTATTCCTACTTATCCCAATAAAGTGAAAGTAGATGATTGCGCCAATGATCTTGTTCCTACTTATATAAGTTCTATTCCTCAAGACCCCCAGACCAATGATGGCTATTATTATGAAATAGGATTTGATAACCCAGAGGAAAATAGAATCCGAGTTTCCTCTACTGCACCTGAGGCATCTGAGGTTGTAGTTATTCGTTAAAAAAACAATTAAACTATGGGCGTCTCACCTAATAAATTAGAATCTGTTTTAATTGGAGAAGGCTATATTAAAAAGGCTGATTTTGATTTAGCAAAAGAACAAGCCAAAAGAGAAAATACACCTCTTGAGAAATTATTGGTAGATAAGGGTTTAATTAAAGAGGAAGTAATGGGAGAGATAATAGCCCGGCTTTTTAATTGTCCTTATATAAAATTAAAAAAAACAGACATCGAAGACATACCCCCCCAACTTTTAAACTATCTTCCTGAGAAAGTTGCCTTAGCACAGGAGGCAATTATTTTTAAAGAAGAAAACGGAACACTTTATTTAGCCACCACAAACCCCACCAATTACGGACTTATAAAAACTTTAGAGAGAAGAACAAAAAAGAAAATAAAGGTTTTTTATGCTACAGTTTTTGATATAGAGAAGGCTCTAAAAAAATATACAGGGGGGTTAAAGGTTGAGGCAAAAAAACTTATAGAGGAATTTGAAAAAGATCCTCAGAAAAGCGAGGAAAACATTGTAAAACTTGTAAATCTTATCTTGGAATACGCCTATTTAAGCCTTGCCTCAGATATTCATATAGAGCCTTTAAGTTATACTGTTTTTGTAAGATACAGAATTGATGGAATTTTATACAAGGAACTTGAATACCCCCCAGAGCTTCATATTCGCGTTGCCTCTCGAATTAAAATTTTGGCACGTTTGAGAGTAGATGAAAGAGCAGCCCCACAAGATGGGCATTTCACTTTTAAAATAAGGGGAGCCAAAATTGAGGTAAGAGTTTCTACTATGCCCACCGCAGATGGCGAAAACATTGTGATGAGACTTTTGATGCCAAGAGCAAGAAGGTTTGAGTTAGATGAGTTGGGGTTATTGGAGAATGATTTTAATAAAATCAGAAGGTGTATTAAAAAACCCTATGGAATGATTATCTGTGTAGGTCCAACAGGGAGTGGTAAGACTACTACCCTGTATGCCTCCTTGCAACTTCTTAACAAGCCAGAGGTAAATATTATGACAATTGAAGATCCAATAGAGTACAGAATAGAAAGAATTCGCCAAATTCAGGTTAATCCCAAAAAGGGAATCACTTTTTCAACCGGTTTGAGAAATATTGTCCGGCAGGACCCAGATATTATTATGGTGGGAGAAATAAGAGACAAGGAAACTTTAGATATGGCAATTAACTCTGCTTTAACTGGTCATTTGGTTTTGACTACAATGCATGCAAATGATGCTCCTACTACTTTTTCGAGATTTTTAGAAGTAGGGGCAAAACCCTATTTAATATCGGCTTGTGTCAATGTTATTATTGCCCAAAGATTGGTGAGGACTATTTGTAAGGAGTGTAGAGAGGGATATTATCTTTCAGAAGAGGAAAAAAAGTTTATTGAAGAGGAACCACCTCTTTTGCGCGCCATATTAGAAATTTCGGGCAAAAAAAGTTTAAGCAAGGTTAAATTTTTTAGAGGAAAAGGGTGTAGATTTTGCAATTATAGTGGGTATGAAGGAAGGACAGGTATTTTTGAGATATTAGAAGTTACAGAAGAGATTAGAGATTTAGTGAGCAAAAAAGCCCCTATTGACGCAATAAGAAATACTGCTATTAGACAGGGAATGACAACAATGGTTCAGGATGGGATTACAAAAGCATTAATAGGTGTTACTACGTTTGAGGAAGTAAGAAGAGCAGCAAAAGTGTAAAAACATGATATCTTTTAAAGCAATTACTACTGAGGAAAAATTAAATTTTATTAAAATTTTTCAAGTTCTTTTAAAGAGTGGGATTCCCTTAGATCTCGCTTTTAAAAGTTTGATAGAACAGACCAGAAACCCCACTTTAAAAAAAATTTTCAAAAAAGCATTTGAGAGGGTAAAAAAAGGAACACCAATTTATCAAATTTTTGAAGAAGATCCACATTTTGGGAAGGTATTTTCTAGTTTTATTAAAGTGGGGGAGGAAAGTGGAAATTTAGAGGAGGCGCTTAATTATTTAGCAGAATGGTTAGAAAGAAAAAGTACATTAGAAAGAGAAATTGCCTCAGCAACTTTGTATCCAAAAATTATAACCTTTTTTGCCTTATTCATTGGTGGAGGAATATTTTATTTTGTTTTTCCAAAATTACTCCCCATTTTTGAAACTCTTAATGTAAAACTTCCTTTACAGACAAGGGTCTTACTTGTTTTGGCTAATTTTTTTAAAAACTATGGTTTCATTTTTCTTTTAGGGATGATAGGATTTTTTCTTTTATTAAAATTTCTTTTAAAACTTCCAAAGGTAAAAATTTTCTTTGATAAAATTATATTAAAAACTCCTTTTCTGGGAAGTTTTGTTAAGAGCTATCAATTAGCAGTCATCTCCCAACTTATTTATCTTTTATTTAAAAGCGGGATAACAATTACAAGAACATTGGATATAACAAGCGAGGCAGTGTCTTTTTACCCCTACAAAGAATCAATAAAGACCATAAAAGAAAAAGTTCTTACAGGAGAACCTTTGTCTGAAGGAATAAAAAGATATCCCTCTCTTTATCCAGAGGTATATGTAAGAGTTTTGATTACTGCAGAACAAACTGGCTCTTTTGAGTCAGCTTTTTCTTATCTTGGTGATTTCTTCTCCTCAGATATTTTAAGAAAAACAAAAAAACTCCCGGTTATTCTTGAACCTTTAATTTTGTTAATTATAGGACTTTTTGTTGCCTTGGTTGTGAGCGGAGTGATAATGCCTATTTACCAAATTACAAAAGGGCTTCATCCATAAATTATCGAATAACCTGCCTTCCTTTTGCCTCGGGCGCACTGGAAAAAACTCTGATTCCACTTCTTTGCGGGTTGAAATATTCGATAAAATATTGCCCCTCAGAGGAGGGATCTTTTGGAAAAGAGGTTAAAAATCTCTCTATCTCTTTGCATTTTTCTACCTCCACTACTTCTCCAAAATCAGGGATACAGGGAGGAAATTTACCATTGATAAGATAATAAGTATATACCGCATTAACAATTGCCTCCATGTGTCTTTCTCTTACAAGATTTCTTACATCTCTAAAGGTTCTTTTTAAATTCACCGCAATAATTATTGAGAAAATAAAAGAAACAACGATAACAATTTGCACCAGAACTATCACCTTTTGTCTCTCAAACCATTTCACGCTCATTTAAAAAGTAAATACAAAATTATAGAAAAAACAATCACCAACACCAAAGCAATCAATATTCTTATCACTAAAACCCTTTTTCTTATAAAAGAAAAGTAAACTTCCCTCTCTTTTCTTTTTATTTCTTCTGGTAAAAGATTTATTCCCTCTCTCACTGGATTTTTTGAGATTGCTCTCTGGGCAAGCCCTAATGCTTCAATAAAAAGAAGAGATTCTTTTGGAGAAATAGATTTTTTTAATTTTGTTTTCAAAAAAGGATTTCCCACTTCTATTCTTGTAGGAGAGAGGTTTTCAGAAAGAAACCTAATTAGCCCCGGTAGAGAAGCACAACCGCCTATTACAATTATTTTTTTCACTTCACTTTTTGTTGTTTCTTGGTAATATTTTAAGGCCTCTTTTATTTCGTTGATTAATTTCTTAACTTCCTCTTTTAATATATCCCCAACTGGCTCTTTCATAAGTCCTTGTTCAATTACAACTTTTTCCGCCTGCTCTAAGGAAATTTTAAAAAAATTAGCAATCCTTATTTGAAAATTATATCCAGCATATGGCATACTGGTTGCAAAATCAACAAATCCATTTTCATTGAAGACATTGAAAGTTGTAAGAAAAGTACCTATATCAAGAACACCTGTTTTTTGTCCTTTTATAAGTTGAGAAGAAAGAACTCGCCCAATTGAAAAAACTCCCACATCAAGAGCTACAGGGTCAATTCCATTCGTCCTTAAAAAGTAAACTAATGTATCAACTACATCTCTTTCTGCTGCAACACACATTACTTTAATTTTATCCACTCCTTCTTGACCAGATACCACATAATCCCAATAAATTTCTTCCAGAGACAAAGGAAGAACCTTTTCTAACTCCCCCTCTACCTCTTTAAACAAATTCTGGGAATATTTTAATTGAAAAACAAAAGTATAAACTGCTGAATTAGGCAGAGAAACAACCGCTTTCACAAGAGAACCTTTTTTGGGTTGAAATGTGCCAAACCCAGCATTTTTAAGAAGCAAGGATAAAGTAGAGGAGAAAGCCCTTGGGTCCTTTACTTTTCCATCAACCAAAACCCCGGGTTTTAAAACCTGACGTACAAGAGTTATTATTTCTTTACTTTTATTTAATCGAACCAATTCAATAGAATAATCGCTTAAATCAAGCCCAATAGTTGGCAAAGGAAATAAAATCTCACCTAATGATTTCAGAATACCTCGGAGAGAAAAAGAGGGAAAAAGGAATGCTTTCCAACTCCATATTTTTTTTCTTCTCTTTTTTTTCTCTAATTCTTTACTTTGGACAACTTCCTTTTTTTTCTCTTCAACCTTTTCTTCTTTAATTTCCCGATCTAGTTTCTGAAGAAGGTAAACCGAGTTCGTATAAATAGGAATGCTTTCCAGATTTACAAAAAGTCCTAATTTATGGGCTTGCTCCAATTGTTCTTTGATAATATCAAGAGTTCTTCTGGCTTTTTCCAACTCCCTTTCTTTATAAAAAGAAAGCGCCTGCTCAAAAGCATCCTGAAGCACTACCAATTTCCTTTCTTTACTAAATTGCCTTTCCTTTATTTCTGCTAATTCTTTGTTTTCAAGTTTTTGCCTCTCTTTTTCAATTTTTTCTCTTAAAAATTTTATAATTCTCTCTCTTTGTATTCTTTCTCCTTCTGTAAGGTAAGGAGAGGAAAGAGCGCTTTCTGCCTTTGCCAACTCTTCTTTTTTCCTTGCCAACTCTTCTTTATGGGTTTTAAGTTTCTCTTCAAGTTTTTTTTCAATTTCAAGTTCTTTTTGGAGAATTTCTTTTTGAAATTCTCTTAATTGTTTTTCTTTAAGCCCTAAAACTTTTCCCTTTACAATTGCTTCTATCAATTCTTTTTGACGTCTCTCAAACTCCTCCCTTAATTCTTGCAGTTTTTTTCTCTCCTCTTCAAGAAACTTCTCTCTTTCCTCTTCTAATTTTTTTTTAAACTCCTCTAATTCCTTCTCTTTTGCCTCCTTTTCTTTTATTATCACTAAAGATGGTTTTTCCTTTATTTCTAATTCCTTTTTCTCAACTCTGGGCTTCTTTTCTGTTAGAATTTTTCCTCCCTCGACTTTAGGTTTTTCTTCTCTTGTTTCTATTTTCTTCTCTTCAACTTTTGATTTCTCTTCTTTGACAACCCGAGGCTTCTCTTCAATTTTTTCTAAAAGTTTTCCAAGAGAGGTAACTGCCAAATCAACTCTTCCTTTTTTGTATTCTTCCAATGGTTTGAAAAACCTCTTTTCCTCTTCTTTTTCTATTTGGACAACTATTTCTTTTTTTTCATTTTCTGGCAAAGTTTGGGACAATTTTTTTTGAATTTCTTTTAGTTTTTCAATTGCCAAATCAACATTTCCTTTAAGATATTCCTTCCATGCTTCTTGAAATTCTTTTTCTAAGTCTTCTCTTTTTCTTAACCTTTCTTTTAAGTTTTTTGTTTCCTTTTTTAATATCTCAATTTCTTTATTTATTTTTTCAATTTTTTCTTCTAACTTTTTCTGTTTTTTTAACTTTTCCTCTATTTCTTTAAGTTCCTTTCTTTTTTGTTCTAATTTTTCTTCTAATTTCCATTTTCTTTGCTCTAATTTTCGCTCTCTTTCCTCTATCTTCCACCT
>JAJOKZ010000046.1 GCA_021129555.1 Minisyncoccota bacterium | reverse complement strand
TATTGAAATTTTGAGAGATAATCCGGCAGGGCAGGGGAGTGAGAGAACCCCGATTATAATTATAAGAAAAATTCAAAATTCAAACCCCACCCCCCTTCCCTTTGGGCAGGCCCGCCTGCAACGCATCTGAGGCATTGCGGGCAGGGGGAGGATAAAGGTGGGAGAGGGGAACCATGATTCAAAAAATTCTTAAAAAAGAGACAAATAGTATAACTTTTGCGGCGGTTATTTTGGCAGGTTCGTCTATTTTAAGCGCTCTTTTGGGTTTTTTAAGGGACAGACTTTTAGCATCAAAATTTGGGGCAGGCGCAGAACTTGATATTTATTATTCTGCCTTTAGAATTCCAGATTTGGTTTTTGGGCTTTTGGTCTCTGGGGGAATTATTGCCGCCTTTTTGCCTATTTTTTCTGAGTATTACAAAAAAGATAGAAAAGAGGCCTGGAACTTAACAAGCAATGTCTTAAATGTTTTTTTATTTTCCTCAATTTTGATTTGCCTTCTTTTGGTAATCTTTGTTCCTTATTTTATAAAATTTGTTGTTCCCGGCTTTGATAAAGAGGCTCGCCAGATGACAATTACTTTAACTCGAATTATGTTTTTGAGCCCGATATTTTTTGGAATCTCAAACATTTTTGCAAGTATTTTGCAGTATTTTCATCGGTTTTTGATGTATGCCTTAGCCCCGCTTCTTTATAACATTGGAATAATTGTTGGAATTTTGGTTTTTTATCCCTTCTTTGGCTTGAAAGGGCTTGCTTTTGGTGTTGTTTTTGGGGCATTTTTGCATTGGTTTTGTCAAATCCCTTCTGCCCTTCATTGTGGTTTTTCTTGGAGACCAATTTTTACCCTCAAATCATCTGGCCTGATAAGAATTGTAAGATTGATGATTCCAAGAACAATTTCTGCTGTTTTGTTTCATATAAATTTAATTGTCATCACTGCCATTGGTTCAACAATTGGAAAAGGGGCAATTGCTGTTTTTAATTTGGCAGAGCATTTTAGATCTCTCCCAATTGGAATTGTGGGAGGGTCCTTTGCAGTGGCTGCATATCCGTTTTTGGCAAAACTTGAGACAGAAGAGAAAAGAGAGAGATTTATAAAGAGTTTCTCTTCAACCTGTAGAAAAATTCTTTTTTTAACCATTCCCTTGAGTTTTTTACTCTTTCTTTTGCGCACCCAAATTATTAGATTGATTTTGGGAGCAGGGAAGTTTGATTGGCTTGCAACAAGACTGACTGCTGGCTCTTTGGGTTTGTTTGCCTTTGGAATTTTTGCCTATTCTTTGATCCCTCTTTTTGTGAGAGCATTTTTTGCCCTGCAAGACACAAAAACCCCACTTATAATTAGTGCAATTGCTTTAAGTTTCAATGTTTTATTTGCCTTTCTCTTTGTTTGGCTTTTTTCTTTTGAAAACTTATTTTCTTATCTTTTTGTCTGGCTTTTAAATCTTGAGGGAATAAAAAATATCAAAGTTTTGGGACTTTCTTTGGCAATTTCTTTTGCTGGCATTTTTCAGTTAATTTTGCTCTTTTTGTTTTTGCGAAAAAAAATTGGGGATTTTGAGATTGCCAGAATTAAAAAATCATTTTTAAAAATTCTTTCTGCCTCAATTTTGATGTCTGTATTTGTTTATCTATCTCTTTATTTTGTGGCTGAATTTGTGAATATGCAAACCTGGATTGGAGTATTTTTGCAGACAATTTTTGCAGGTGGGATAGGGGTTTTAATTTATTTCTTTTTTGCTTATATTTTAAACTTAGAGGAAGCAAGGGCGATATTAAAAAAGATAATTAGAGGGGGCACCCCCTCCAAGCCTCCCCCCAGAGAGGGGGAGATTAAGAGGGGGAGGTGAGATAAAAGACATGGAGATTGAAAATATTAGAAATTTTTGCATCATTTCGCATATTGATCATGGGAAATCAACCTTGGCTGATAGGTTTTTAGAATTGACAAATACTGTTCCCAAGGAAAAGATGCATCCTCAGTTTTTGGATATGATGGATTTAGAAAAAGAGAGAGGAATAACAATAAAAATGCAGCCGGTAAGAATGACTTATAGGACGCGGATGGGCACGGATAATTATGCAGATAGTAAAGATTTATTGTACAAAGAATTGACCTATAAGATTCTGAATTTAATAGACACCCCGGGGCATGTTGATTTTTCTTATGAGGTATCAAGGGGGATGTCAGCAGTTGAGGGGGCAATTCTTTTGGTGGATGCAACAAAGGGAATTCAAGCCCAAACTTTGGCAAATTTAGAACTTGCTCAAAATGAGGGGCTTTCAATTATTCCAGCAGTAAACAAAATTGATTTACCTCAGGCTCAGGTTGCAAAAACCCAAAAAGAGATAGCAGAGATTTTAAAAATAAAGCGGGATGAAGTTTTAAAAATCTCTGCCAAAGTTGGCACAGATGTTGAGAAGATTTTGGAGGAGGTGATAAAAAAAGTTCCCCCACCAAAAGGTAAGATAGGGGCGCCCCTAAAGGCATTAATTTTTGATTCAAAATATGACCCCTATCTTGGAGTGATTGCCTATGTAAGGATTTTTGATGGCAAAGTAAAAGAGGGAGATTTTGTTTATATTTTACAGGCAGGTTTAAAAGTAAAGGTAAAAGAGGTTGGATGGTTTTTACCTTCTCTTACAAGGACAGAAGTTTTGAGAGCAGGGGAGATTGGTTATATTGCTCTAGGAGTGAAAGAGGCCCAAATTCTCAGGATTGGCCAGACAATAACGGTTGCAGGTGCAGAAGAGAAAGTAAAAGCGCTTCCCGGATATAAAGAGCCAAAGCCGGTTGTTTTTGTGAGTATTTTTCCAGAAAAAGATACAAATTTTTTGCATTTGAAAGATGGGCTGGAAAAATTGAAACTCAATGATCCATCTTTATTTTTTGAGCCAGAGGTAAGATCAATGCTTGGAAAAGGATTTAGGTGTGGGTTTTTGGGAGTTTTGCATGCAGAGATTACTGTTGAGAGGTTGAGAAGGGAGTTTGGTCTTAATTTGATGATAACTTCTCCATCGGTTGTTTATAAAATTCTAAAAAAGAATGGGGAGGAGATTTTGGTTTATAGTCCCAAAGATTGGCCCCATTTTTCTGAAATTCAAAAAGTGTATGAGAAATTTGCCAGAGTTAAAATTATTGTGCCCCAAAAATTTTTGAGCAATGTCTTGGGCTTGATAAAAGAGAAAAAGCCAATTTTTGAGAGTTTGGGAGAGAAGATAATTATGGAGGTAAAAATGCCATTGAGAGAGGTAATTATTGGTTTTTATGATAAATTAAAAAGTGTCAGTGAGGGTTTTGCCTCAATGGATTATAGAATTTTAGATTGGGAAGAGACAGATTTGGTAAAATTGGAATTTTTGATTGGGGGGAGGGTGGAGGAGGCGCTTTCAAAAATTCTGCCAAGAAAATTTGCTCAAAAAGAGGCTCAAAGAATGGTTGAGATTTTAAAAGAAAACATCCCCCCTCAACTCTTTACTTTGCCTATTCAAGCAAGAGTTGAGGGAAAGATTATTGCAAGGAGGAATATAAAAGCAAGAAGGAGGGATGTTTTGGCGCCTTTGTATGGGGGTGATTATACAAGAAAATTGAAGCTTTTGGAGAGACAAAAGAGGGGGAAGAAGAAGTTGAAAGAAGAAGGGCAGGTTTCAATTCCAAATGAGGTTTTTTGGAAGATTATTAAGTTGAGTGGATAGATTTTGTTATCGGAGCAAACTCTACTTATTTTTTTACATAAACAAAGGGGCCAAAAGCCAGGCAATTGTTGAAATAACAACCAAAAGCACAACCACCACCCATACAAATTTAACAACTTGTTTTGCCTTTACTTTTGCCATAGATTTTTGATACAATTATTATATGATAACAAAAAGAAGAAAAAAGAAAAACAGAAACTGGGATGAGATAATTTCAATTGGCCTGCTTTTGATATTGAATTTGGTTATTATTTCGTTTCTGTTTGTGGGAAATTGGAAACTTTACCAGAGGAGAGCAAGTTTGAAAAAGGATGTAATTGATCTTGAAAAAGAAGTTGCTTTATTAAGAGAGAGAGAGGAGCAATTAAAAAAATTATTTTTTAAGGCCTCCCAAAAAGAATACTTAGAAAAAATTATTAGAGAAAAGGGGTTATATAAAAAACCAGGGGAGGAGGTGGCAGTGATTATCAAAGAGAAAAAAGAAACTCCACCGCCTCCACCCTTACCAGAAGAGGCCAACTTGCAAAAAATAATTAAATTTTTTAGAAATTTATTTGGGAAATAGAGGCGGGTATAGTTCAGTGGTAGAACGTCTCCTTCCCAAGGAGAAGATCACGGGTTCGAATCCCGTTACCCGCTCTCAACTGGGCTAGGTCCAACCTAGCCCTATTTTAATACCTTTACTCTCCATCTCATATTAAGTAGAGTTGAGTAAATGAGGCTCAAAGTTGACGGAGGTCTGAGCTCGGTCAGTTTTTGAGGAGTGAAAAACTTTTAATCTCTTAACATGACATGTTAAACATTTCTATTTCTCTAAAAACCTGACATTTCTATTTCCTTTTGACATATATGGGGTGGGAGTTGAAATAAGGGAGGAAATTGGTATAATAAAAAGAGTTGGCCGGAGTAGCTCAAATGGGAGAGCAGTGCCTTCGTAAGGCAAAGGGTAAGGGTTCGAGTCCCTTCTCCGGCTTAAGGGGTTACAGACGCAGTGCTGCGCCTACTCTGCTAAGCCTCGCTTCGTTCCGCTTCGCGGAACTCGCTCGGCTAAGCAGGTGTAGATCCCACTGCCTACCCGAGGCACTGCTCGGAATGTTTCCAAAGAATTAAACCCTATTTCTAAACCATGCCAGAACTATCAAAAATTGAGGAGATTAAAAAGAAGGTTCAAACATTAATGGACTGTCTTTGAGATTGAGAAGAAAAAAGAAGAGTATCAAAAGTTACAAAAGGAGATTGAAAAGAAAGAGATATGGGAGAATTTTGAAAAGCAAAAAGACCTTTTAAAAAGAATAGATGATCTAAAAGAGTTAATTCAAAAATGGGAGGAGATTCAAAAAGAGGTAAAAGAAATTGAGGAATTTTTACAGATCGGAGAGGAGGATTTATCATATCAAAAAGAAATAGAGGAAAAAATTAAGAGATTAGAAGAGAAAATAAAAGAGGAAGAGATAAAAACATTTCTTTCCTCCCCTTATGATAAACTTGACGCAATATTGGAAATTAGAGCAGGAGCAGGAGGGAGAGATGCTCAAGATTGGGCAACAATGCTTTTGAGGATGTATCTGAAATTCTGTGAGAAAAAAGGTTTTAAGACAAAAATTTTACATCAGAGTTTTGGTGAGCCGGGGTCTGAGGGAAGAATTGGCACAAAAGAGGTAAGTGTTCTGATAAAAGGAAAATATGCTTATGGGTTTTTGAAAAGGGAGAGGGGGGCACATCGACTTGTTAGAACTTCTCCTTTCTCTGCTCAAAAATTAAGACACACCTCATTTGTTTCAGTTGATGTTATCCCTGTTTTGCCAAAAAAAGAAACAAAGATTGAGATCAGGCCTGATGATTTAAAAATCGAAACATTCAGAGCCTCAGGTCCAGGGGGGCAGTATGTAAACAGAAGAGAAACCGCGGTAAGAATTACCCATATTCCCACAGGAATTGTTGTTTCTTGTCAGGGTGAGAGATCCCAAGCCCAGAATAGGGAGTTGGCAGAAAAAATGCTTTTGGCAAAGTTGGCAAAGAAAAAAGAGGAGGAAGAAAAGGAGAGGCTGAAAAAAATAAAAGGAGAGAAGGTTGTGCCAGCCTGGGGGAATCAGATAAGAAGTTATGTTTTTCATCCATATAAGTTGGTCAAAGACCATCGGACAGGGGTTGAGGTGAGAGAAGTTGAGGAGGTGTTAGATGGAGAGTTGGATAAGTTTATTGAGGCAGAGATTAAAAGTTTTAATACTTAGCCTCCGCGACGCATTTTCAGAGCAAACTCTTCATATTATGGTTCAATATGATTCAATTTGAAAATATTACCAAAATCTATCCGCCAGACATTGTTGCCTTAGAGGAGGTAAGCTTTGAGGTGAAAAAAGGGGAGTTTGTTTTAATTGTTGGAAGATCTGGGGCAGGGAAGACAACTTTAATTAAACTTTTGTTAAGAGAAGAGGAGCCAACAGAGGGAAGGATTTTTTTTGAGGGAAAAGACATTTTCTCAATTCCAAAAAAACATCTCCCAAATTATAGGCAAAAAATTGGGGTTATTTTTCAGGATTATAAACTCTTGCCCACCAAAAATGTTTATGAGAATGTGGCCTATGCAATGGAGGTTGTAGGAGCAAGTGACAAAGAAATTAAAAGAGATGCGCCAAAGGTTTTGGAGTTGGTAGGACTTGAAGATAAGGCCTTTAACTTTCCCAAAGAATTATCTGGTGGAGAGAAACAAAGGGTTGCCATTGCCCGCGCCTTAATTATAAGGCCTGAGGTTTTGGTAGCCGATGAGCCAACCGGGAATTTAGATCCATATCATACAAAGGATATTATTGATCTTTTGCAAAAGATAAATGATCTGGGGACAACAATTATTTTGGCAACCCATGATAGAGAGATTGTAAATAATCTAAAAAAGAGGGTGATTACTTTGGAGAAAGGAAGGGTAATAAGAGATGAGGAGGAAGGCGAATTATTATTTTAAATTAAAAAATTTGTATGTTTGTTCCATTGAAAAGAATAATTGTTTATGGGTTTAAAAATTTTAGAAGGCAGCCAACCCTAAACATTGCCACAATTTTTATTTTGGTAATCTCCCTTACCTTGTTTTCCTGCCTTTTGGTTTTCCAAAGTGGAATTAAATATATAATTTCTGAGATTGAGAAAAGAATTGATGTTAGTGTTTATTTGAAAGAAGATGCTCCAACAGAGGTAGTAGAAGAAATAAAAAAAGGGTTGCTGGGATTGGAAGAAGTAGAGGAGGTTGAATATGTCTCACCAGAGGAAGCGTTACAAAAATTTCAAGAAAGACACAGAGATGATCCTTTAATTTTGGAATCTTTGGAGGTGATAGGGAGGAACCCATTTTATCCTTCACTTAATATTAGGGCAAAAAGCGCAGGGCAATATGCTGCCATTTTAACTTTTCTTCAAAGAGATAAATTTAAAGATGCGGTTTTGGAAGTAGATTACGCAAAAAAACAACCCCTAATTGAGAAAGTTTTCAGGATCACTTCAAGTTTAAATATGGGAGGGTTTCTGATAACAATTTTTTTAAGTTTGATTGCAGTGCTTGTTACCTTTAATACTGTAAGAATTGCAATTAAGGATTCAAGCGAGAAAATTGGAATTATGAAACTTGTGGGGGCCTCAAATTGGTATGTTAGAGGGCCATTTATTGTGCAGGGAATTATCTGCGGGGCTTTGGCAGGAGTGACGACGTTTTTCCTTTTCTTTTTGGTAAGTTATTTTTCTGCCCCAAAAATTGTAAGTTTAACTGGTGGGTTTAACATTTTTGCTTGGTTTGGCTCTCATGCATTTTTCCTCTTTTTCTTTCAATTGCTCCTTGGTATAGGATTGAGTGTTGTCTCCTGCTTGATTGCAATAAGAAAATATCTTAATGTTTAAAATATTGCGGGGTGGTGTAATTGGTAACACGCCAGGTTCTGGCCCTGGTAATTCAGGTTCGAGTCCTGACCCCGCAGCAAAAAAGCCCGAAGGAAAATTCCTTCGGGCTTTTGGGTTCTATGTGATCCATTTAAGAAATATTAAAGCAGTCGATATAAAAGACGAACCCATAAATTCATTGAACACACTCCTCCAATTTCTGGATCTTTTGTCAGAATCTTTATTCCTTGCTCCACAACATCTGGATAAAAAAAGTTTGTCTATATTATACAATATGATATAATACTATTATGATTTCCCTAAAAGAAGTACAAAAAAATCCATACATTTTAGAATTTATTGAAAAAAGTCAAAAAACCCTTTCTTTTTATCATTACACTGATCATGGAATAGATCATGTAAAACTTGTTGCCAAAAGGGCAAAAGAGTTGGCAAGAAAAATTGGGATGTCAAAAAGGGAGCAGGAACTTTCAGCCATTGCCGGATTTTGTCATGATATGGGAAATTTTATAGATAGAAAAAATCATGAGCACTGGGGGGCATTACTTTTTCAGACCGTCTTTGACGGGAAAATTTCACCGGAGGATTTGTCAATCATAATGCAGGCAATTGCAAATCACGACGATTATTATGCAAAAGTATTAAATCCTGTATCTGCGGTTTTAATTCTGGCAGACAAATCAGATGTGAGAAGGAGCAGGGTTATTATTAAAGATAGAAAAATTATTGAAAGAGATATTCATAATCGAGTAAATTTTGCTGTTACCAATAACAAGTTTGTCATTGATCCAAAAAGAAAACTTATCACCCTAAAATTAAAAATCGACACCTCATTTGTGCCGGTGATGGAATATTTTGAGATTTTCACCCAAAGAATGGTTCAGTGCAGAAAAGCGGCAAAATTTTTAGGGTATAATTTTGCCTTAATCATTAACAATTTTAAACTTCTTTAATGATTGTATGGAAAAAATATCTCCTCCGATTATTTTTTTTGAGGAGTATCCTCACAAAAAAGAAAATCAGATAAAGGCAGAATTGTTGGATTTTCCCTGTATTGTTTTTCTGGCAGCGAACAATATTAAAGAATTTTATGCTTACAAAAGAGAGTATTTAAAAATTAATCCTAATATAGAGCTGGCTTGGTGGCCCGTATTCAAAACTGTCTGGCTTTCGCCCTTTACCTCTCCTCAAGAAATAGAAAACCTGATATTTCAACTTAAAAAAGAAAAATCCAGAGAGGAAAAATTAAAAATATTGCTTGATTTAGAACTTCCCTTTTTAAGAGCACAATACTTTTTAATTGGCTTAAAACATTTCAAAAAAAGCAAACAACTTATTGAGAGGCTGATTGAAAAATCAAAAGAACTAAATGTGGAAATTTATACTTTTGAATATCCGCCAAACTTCTTGATATTTCCTTTTTTGCTGGAAAAGCTGGGATTGACCTTTCTGAAAATAAATGTTGGCTACAAAAGAATTCTTTCCTGTTATACAAGCTCTACCCCCATTGTTTTAAGGGCAATGATGAAAAAGACAGTATTAAAGGAAGCAAAAAAAGATACAAGAGAAATATTTATTGCCCTGGGCCTTTTTGCACGAGGAAGAGTGCGTTGGGAAAAACTAATAAAACCCGCTGGACTAAAGAAAGATTTAAACTATTTTCTCTCAAAAAATGTAAATAAATTTGCCTTTTTTAGATTAGGGGGGCTTAATCAAGAGTTTTTAAAAATTATTCATTTATATTTGTAGATTCAATGAATATCCATATCTTGACCATAGTAAAATGCTTTATTGGGGGCGTCATTTTTTTCCTGACTGCCTATCTGATTACGATATCTAACCGCCATTTCCCATCCAAAGAAAAAAGTGTTATGTGTTCTTTTTGGGTTATGGCGGGTATTACTTTCTGGATTAACGCGATATTAATAGCGTTATTTATTTTAGGGAAAACAGATGCTTCTTTTTTCGCCCTTAAAGTGATGGTAGTGTTTATGATGATTCAACTGTGGATTGGAATACATCTACTTTTTTATAAACTTATTCAAAATAAATCATTATTTAACCTCATATCAGGAATAGTGGGGATATTTTTAGTGTCTCAAACAATTCTTTATCTTACCCGTCCCAGATATGAGATTGTCTTTGGTGAGCCACGTATTGTATTCCCGGGTGGCCCCTCTGTTAGTTATTTAATCAGCGCATTCTTATTGATGCTACTTATATTTGGTTTTTGGATTATATATAGAGAATTTCAATCAGGCAGTTCGTTTTGGCTCAACTTGGCTTCAGTATACCGATTTTCTTCTCTTGGTATCTATGGTATGGTTGCTTTTTTAAGAATTTTTTATTTTTTACCTCATCCTTGGTATCTTGAAATTTTTTATCCACTTATTCTTGTCCTTAATTATTTAGCGCTCAAAGAAGAGAAAATATTATAATAATTCGTTTATTTGCTGATTCTCCACTCAATATCTTTTTCCTCCCCTGCAAACTCAAGCCACTCACCTTCAGGTGTTATCACATACCATTTCTTTTTTGTCTCTGACCAAACCATTGGATTTCCCTGATAATATGGTTTTTTAACTATTTCTTTTGGTTTGAGCCGGTCAAGCTCAAGCCATTTTTTAAAAACCGTTTCAATTGCATAATCAAGCCCCCTTGATTTTGCCCACTCTGCTACAATATCTATTGCCTTTTTTGCTTTCTCCATACTCCCTGCAAGTTCTAAGAGTTGTTTTGCAGGCCTTGTGTATCTTGAATAAATTATTTCCCTCTTTCTTGCTTTTTCTTTTAGTTCGTCAAGTTTTACCCCTTTTGTTTTAAAATAATGAGTGATAATTTGGCGGATTGCAGTTTCTTCTCTGAGTTCTAAATAATATTTTATTCTCCCTTTCTTTAGATATTCCTCAATTTTTTTGGCAATGCTTTTTCCAATTCCCTCAATTTTCTCAATTCCTTTTAACCCTTCTTTTTTGTAAATTTTTCTTATATCTTGATCCAACTGCCTTATGGCAAAGGCAGCCTTTCTGTAAGCTTTGGGCTTATAAGCCATCCCCTTGATATCTAAAAGATGGGCAATTTCATCTAAAATTTTTGCCAACTCTTTGTTTGTGTCTTTTTTCTTTTTATTCTTCATATTTTTTCGCCCCAAATTTAAAAATAACAAATTTTTCCTTTGTTGGGTCAATTCCTGCTTTTTGACAGCAGACAAAAATTTGTTTTTCAATTGTATCTATTCCTTCAAGATCGGGCAGAAGAAGGGCAGATTTTTCAAAGTCAAGCGCCTTAATTAAAATGCCATATTTTTTTGGGTCAAGCTCATCCAAACTTTTTATGAGTTTTGGTTCTTCTAAAATATAAACCTCATATGTGAGATAGGGGAGTTCGTCTTTTTGAATTGGTAAAGATCTTGGATCCTTGGTTGCAGAGATGGCATTTGAGATAATCTCTTTGGCAATGTTTTCTTTTGTGGGAAGATATGTTCCAATACATCCCCGCAAAATTCGCTTTTGCTCATCGTGGGATATACCTTCTTTCTTTTTGTGGATACTTACAAAAACACCGGCTCTTTCTTTACAAAATTCATCTGGTAAATCTTTTGGCGGCTCAATAATTTTTCCTTCTTTTATATATTTTTCAACAGCCATCCGCGCCAATTTTATATAAGGATTTTTCATATCATTTTTAGTATAAAATTCAAAAAAACCTGGGTCAAATAAAAAAACAGAGGTCCGACCTCCGCAGGTTATATTTTTAATTTCTGAGAGTTAAAAGTTTGCTACAAGATAACCAACTCCAAAAGGAGCCTCATATGAAAAAATTTCCGCTTTCCAGCCAATACCATCTAAAATTCCAAGAAGAATCAAAAGAGATCTAAAACCACATTCACCTGCCTCCTCTACCAAACCTTCATTTAAATTTAAAATCTCTTTAACTTTTCTCTCCTCCAAAAATTTTATAATTTTTTGGTCAAATTCTTTTCCTCTTGGTGAAAAACCTCCGGGCGCATCATAGGTTAAGCAATGGGAGAGATCTCCACTAGCAATAAAGGCAATTTTTTTGGAGGAATTTTTTATAACTTTTTGGAGTACCTTTCCTAATTTAAAATGAGCCTCTCTTGGAAGAAGAGAATAGGAAAATGAGATAAGTTTAAAATTTATTTTTTCTCTTAAATAATAAAGAGGGACTAGAGTTCCATGGTCTAATTCTTTTGATTCGATTATCCCACAAGGAATATTTTCTTTTTTGAGCGAAGATAAAATTTCCTCTAAAAGCTCCAAGTCATTTTTAAATGCGAGATGAGTTTCAAAATCACCAAATTGTAAAAACTGACCCAAGAGATTTTTAGAAGAGTTGAAAAGAAATAGTTCAGGAGAAAGAGGTGCATGAGGCGAGACAACAATTATTGTCTCGGGCCTAATTTCTGCATAGATTTTTGCAATTTTTTTTAAACTTGAAACTGTTCTGTCAACCTTTCTCAAATCTAAAGGACTTCCAATGGTTGGAATGATGATAGGTGGGTGGGGCAAAAATGAGGCAATTTTGAGCATATTTTTAGTCAATAATGTAGAGGTCCTCTCCACATTTTGAGCATTTGCCGTTTTTATCAAAGCGTTGAATAAAATATCCAATTCTTTTAATCATTAACGCTTTACATTTTGGACAATAAGTATTTTCACCCTCAATTCCCGGAACATTGCCAATATACACAAACTTAAGCCCTTCTTTTAACCCTATTTCTCTTGTTTTAACAAGAGTTTCAACAGGTGTATCAGGAAGTTCTTGAAGTTTCCAAGAAATTGCTCCGCAAAATTGGGTAATATGCCAGGGAGTTTCTTCTCCCAAATTTTCTTTTATAAACTTTGCAATTTTTTGAAAAATTTCTTCTTTGTCATTTAAAGTTGGAACTACTAAAGTTGTTACCTCAATCCAGATATTTTTTTCTTTTAATTTTTTTAGATTATCCAAAACTGAGTGGAGCCTTCCTCCGCAATATTTTTGGAAAAACTCATCTTCAAAAGATTTTAAATCAACATTAATCGCATCCAAATATGGTGCAATTTCTTTGAAAAGTTCTTTTGAGAAATATCCATTTGAAACCCAGTTGTTTTTGATCTCATATTTTTTTGCCAGTTTCATACAATCCAGGGCAAACTCAGAAAATATTGTTGGCTCGGTATAAGTATAAGAGATTGAGGGAACTTTTTGAGAGAGAGCAATCCTTAAAACTTCCTTGGATGATACTTCCTCCCCCCAGATATCTTTTGGATTAATTTTTGGGGCTTGGGATATATGCCAGTTTTGACAGGTATGACAGGCAAAATTACAGCCAACAGAGGCCAAAGATAAAGATTGGGTTCCTGGCAAAAAATGAAAGAAGGGTTTTTTCTCAATTGGACCAAGATTCAAAGCACAGAGCCTCCCATAATTTAAAGAATAAAGCTTGCCATGGATATTTTCTTTAACCCCACAAATTCCTCTTTTGCCTTTTTCCAAAACACAATAATGTGGGCAATTTAAACACTTAACTTTTTTCCTTTCTAATTCTTGATAAAGTAATGCCTCTTTCATTCTTTTATTTTACTCCCATTTTCATTTCTTTTCCACAAATTTGGTCAAGGTCTTGTATAAGATAAGTACATTTTTGACAGTTGAGGGTTCGCTTTATATGTTTAACATGTCATGTTAAACACTTTTTTAAAAAATTGGGGTCATTTTGAGTAACCCCTCTCTGAAGCAAGGTTTATCAATGTCTCCCACCCCGCCTTTGTTTAACATGTCATGTTAAACAGGTTTTTGGCCATTTTTGGCGTCTCTGAAAATATTGCTTTACTCTTTTTTTGAGATTTTTTGCT
>JAJOKZ010000009.1 GCA_021129555.1 Minisyncoccota bacterium | reverse complement strand
GTTAAACATATAAAGTGAACTGAAAAAGAAGAAGAAAAAAACTGGATTTCTCATCTCTCTTGACGTTATTGTTATCTATTGGCAATGTACTCATCTTATACGGTGGGTTTTCAAAGAAGTTTTTTTATATTAGAATAGAAAAATATATGGAAGCAAAAATTAAGACAGCCATCTTTTTTACTCTTATTTTGGCAATTGCCCTGCCAAAATTTGTTTTTGCAGATACTTATGGTCAAAAAGTAAATTTTTTTGTTGAATCAAGTTATGATATTTCAAAAAGAGAAACAATTTCTGCAACTTTGCGTCACATTGGGGTGAAGGCCTATTTTTATATTGAGGATGATTGGTGGGAGAAGCTTTCAAATAAAGAGAAGCAAGAGACCCTAAATAGAATTGTTAAACTTTCTCAGGAATTTGATCAAAGAATTTATCCAATTTTAACCTCAACCTTTGGGAGCGAATGGACACCAGGCATTGATAAAGATGAAAGAATTACAGTTCTGTTGCATAAAATGAAAGAAGGAATTGGAGGATATGTCCGAACAATTGATGGCTATTTGAGGGTTCAGGCACCAGAGTCAAATCAAAGGGAGATGGTTTATTTAAATGTCAATTATCTTTCAAGCCCTTTAATTAAAAGCTATCTTGCTCATGAATTTACTCATCTAATTACTTTTTATCAGAAAACAAAAAAATTTGGGGTTGATGAGGAAGTTTGGCTAAATGAGGCAAGGGCTGAGTATTCCCCAACCCTTCTTGGCTATGATGATGAGTTTTTGGGAAGCAACCTTGAATCAAGAGTTAAAGAATTTTTAAATTCGCCCAACGATTCTTTATGTGAATGGAGAAATAGAAAAGCAGATTATGGGGTTGTGAGCTTATTTACTCAATATTTGGTTGATCACTATGGTATTGAAATCTTAAAAGATTCTCTGCATACAAAAAAAACAGGAATTGAGGCGATAAATTATGCATTGGAAAAAAACGGATTTGAAAAAAGGTTTAGTGATATTTTTCTCGATTGGATTCTGACTCTTTATTTAAATGATTGCTCCTTTGGTCAATATTTTTGCTTTAAAAATGAAAATTTAAAAAATTTAAGAGTTACTCCGTCTTTGGTATTTCTGCCCCCAACTCAAGAAACAAAAATTTCCCTTGTTTATAATATTAAAGATTGGTCAGCAAGATGGTTTAAGATAATTGGGGGAAATAAGGGTTTGGAAGTTGAAATTAAAAATTTAGATGCCCCAAACCTTTTTGTTCCCTACATTGTCAAAAAAGATGGAGCAGAAATTAAAATTGAAGAGTTAGAGATATCAGGCATCTCCAAAAAAATTACCTTCCCAACTTTTGCCAAAGAAAATCTCTCTTTAATTCTTATTCCAACAGTTGGGAGCAAATTGACAGATTTTGGCAAAGATGAACCAACCTATCGTTTCAAGATAGAGATCACAACAATTGAGGAGAAAAAGCAAGAAGAGACAAAGGAACAAAAGTCTCAAAAAGAACTAACAATTGCACAATTAAAGGCAAAAATTTTAGAGATTCAAAGAGAGATTCAAAGGTTGCAAAAATTGTTGGTACAACTTTTGGCAGAAAAAACAACCATTTCTTGTTCAAAAATTACCAAGAATTTATATTATGGAATAAAAAACGACCCCCAGGTTAGATGTCTGCAGGAGTTTTTAAAAAATCAGGGAAAGGATATCTATCCAGAAGGTCTGGTAACTGGCAACTTTTTTGAACTCACAAAAAGAGCGGTAATTAGGTTTCAAGAGAAATATAAAGAGGAAATTCTAATGCCCTTGGGTCTTAAAAAAGGCACCGGCTTTGTCGGTCCAAAAACAAGAGCAAAAATTAATCAACTACTGGCTGTAAGCGTAAAATAAAAGTTTTATTTATATCTATCTGGGTAAATAAATGTTTTTTTAACAAACATTTTTGGTTTTCAATAGACATTCTTGCAAACTAAATCCACAAATTAAATATATTGGTTCTTATTTTCTAACTTTTTTGGAAAGACGGGGTTTACTTTAGGTCGAAATTTATTTTTTAATAGATATATTGAAATGAAAAAAATTCTTCAAATTGCTAAATTGTATTATCCCAAAATTGGGGGGGTAGAGAGAATTGTTCAGCAGATTTCAGAGGAATTAAACAAAAAAGAAAACTTCGGGGTAGAAGTTTTGTGTTGTAATCAAAGAAGAAAAAGGAAAATTGAGAATGTGTTTGGAACAAAGGTTTTTTATGCTTCTAACTTGAAAACATTTTGGGGAATGCCAACTTCTTTTGATTTTTTAAAATTGTTTAAAAGAATAAGAGACAATTACGATATTTTAAATTTTCATCAACCCTTTCCTTTGGCAGATTTGGCTCTTTTTTTATTTCCAACAAAGGCAAAGGTTGTTGTTCATTATCATTCAGACATTGTAAGACAGAAAATTTTGGAAATTTTTATAAAGCCATTTGTTTATAATACCTTAAAGAAGGCAAAGAAAATTATTGTTTCCAACCCTAATTTGGTTAAAGGCTCAAAAATTCTGAAAAAGTTTCGGGATAAATGTGTTGTTATTCCATTTGGAGTTGAGATCTCAAAATATCAAAAATTTGATCCAGAAAAAATAAGAGAAATTCAAAAAAAATACAACAAATTTATTTTATTTGTTGGGCGACTTAGTTATTATAAAGGAGTTTCTTATCTTATTGAGGCAATGAAAGATATTGATGCTAATCTTGTAATTATTGGGGAGGGAGAAGAGAAGAAAAAATTAAAAAAATTGACAAAAAACCTAAAAATCGAAAATAAAATTTTCTTTTTGCCATTTCAACCCGAGAGAAAATTAATTAACTTTTATTATGCCTGCCAGACTTTTGTTTTACCCTCAATTTATAGATCAGAGGCATTTGGGATTGTTTTAATCGAAGCAATGGCCTGCAAAAAGCCTGTAATTTCAACAGAGCTTCAAACCGGCACAAGTTGGGTGAATCAAAATAATTTCACTGGTTTTGTTGTTCCGCCAAAAGATGTAGAGTCTCTTAAAATGGCGATCAAAAAAATTTTAGAAGATAACAACCTTTATTCTAAATTTTCTCAGAATGTATTTTTAAGAGTAAAAGAAAAATTTACTTTAGAGAAAATGATTAATTCATTAAAAGAGGTTTATCAAAACCTATGATCTCGAAAAATTTTTTAGAAAGGTGTTGTTTAAATATCATTCAATGGGGAGGCTTACTTCTTCTCCTCTCTCCTCTAATTGTTGTTCCTTCTTTTTTCTTTCCCTTTGTCTCGCCAAAAGGGTTTTATATAATGGCTCTTTGTGAGGTTATATTTTTTGCCTACCTCTGTTTAATTTTATTTTTCCCAAAATATAGGCCAAGATTTAATCTTTTGTTTTTTGTGGTCTCTCTTTTTCTTTTATCCTTGTTTCTCTCAACAATTCTTTCTGTTTCTTTTTTAAAAAGCTTTTTCTCAAATTATGAGAGAATGACTGGGTTTTTGTTTTATCTACACCTTTTTGGTTTATTTTTGGTGCTCATTTTTGTTTTTGAAAAAAAGGATTGGATAAAATTGCTGTTTTTCTCTGTCTGTGTGGCAGGGATTGTGGCCACAATAGGGATAATTGCTCATTTTATAGGAGAGGAGAAAATTATTTTTGTCTCAAGAGATGGTTCAACCCTTGGAAATTCTTCTTTTTTTGCCACCTATATTTTATTTCAGGTGTTTTTTGGCCTTTATCTTTTTAAAGTTTTTTATAAAAAGAAGACAAAACTTTTTTTACTTGGCACCCTTCTGCTTTTATTTGGGGTTTCATTATTTTTAAGCGGCGGCAGGGCAGGATTTTATTCTTCCCTTTTGGGAATATTTTTAGTTGTTCTTTTTTATTTTGCTTTCTATTATCAAAATCCTTTTATAAGAAAACTGGGGAAAATAGCACTCCTAACATATCTTCTTTTAATTTTTGCAAGCATTATTCTTCTTTGCGTTCCCCAAAGCATAGTTCAGAATTATTTCATTCAATTCTCTTCAAAAGCAAGACCAACGGTTTGGCAGATAGCGATATCTGGAATCAAGGAAAGACCTCTTTTTGGCTGGGGGATTCAAAATTTTGATTTGGTTTTTGCAAGATACTTCAACCCTTCTTTATTTTTAAAAGAGTACGGGGGAGAGATTTGGTTTGATAAGGCCCACAACATTATTTTTGATACCTTAGTTAAGGCAGGGATTTTTGGGCTTTTGTCTTATCTTTTGATCTATCTTTTTGCTATTGGAGTTTTATGGCAAGGTTATCTAAAAAACAAAAAAGAATTTTGGAAAGCAGGTATTTTTTCCTCTCTTCTCTTGGCATACTTTGTCCAAGGCCTAACTGTTTTTGATACACCAATAAGCCTGCTCTTCTTTTTTCTTACCTTGGGATTTGTGGCAACTGCCCCAAAACAAAAAGAAGCAGAGGAGCAAAAGATAAACGTGGGGGCAAAAGTTTGCTTTCAATTTATCTTAATTTTCTTAATTTTGGGCTTTATTTTCTTTGAATTTATTATTTTGCCCGCAAGGGCATCTCGTTTGTTTATTCAGACAAAAAATACCCAAGACCCTTCAAAAAGATTAGCTCTTTCTCAAAAACTTCTTGAAACAACTCCTTTTGGTAAATATCAATTAAGAATTTATCTTGCTCAGAATTATTTTAAATGGAGTGATGTAAACAAGGCCTCTAAAAAAGAAGGAGAGTTTATTGCAAGGGAATTAAAAAAATCACAGAAAGAAATCCCCTTAGATTTAAAAACCTCCCTTGTTCTTTCAGGGATTTACTTAGAATTAGCAGAAAAATTTAATAAAGATACCCTTGATAAAGCAGAAAAAACTGCAACGAGGGCAATTCAGATAAGCCCCAAAAACCAACAAGGATACTGGCTCTTGGCAGAGATCTCTCTTTTAAAGGGAGATTGCAAAAAAGCTTTGAATTTTTCAAAATATGCTTATGATTTAGAGCCAAGAGTTAAAGCCTCCCTTGCAATTTTTTCTGAAGTATTCAATCGTTGTAAAGACGAATTACTCCTTAAGAAAGAGACCCAAGGTTTTTAAAAGAATATAAAAATCCAAAAGAAAAGATCGGTTTTTTATATAATAAAGATCATATTCAAATTTTTCCAAACTATCTATCACGGATCTTGCATATCTAAATTTAATCTGAGCCCAGCCGGTGAACCCCGGCTTTATAATATGCCTTAAATGGTAATAGGGAATTTCTTTCTCTAATTTTTCTACAAATTCTGGTCTTTCAGGTCTTGGCCCAACAAGAGAAATATCGCCTTTTATTATATTTATCATCTGAGGAATCTCATCTAAATGAGTCCTTCTTAAAAATCTTCCAACTTTTGTAATTCTTGGATCGTGTTTTCTTGCCCAAATCGGCTTCTTTTTTTCGGCATCTGGCACCATTGAGCGAAACTTTATCAGAGAAAACAATTTTTTATTCTTCCCAACCCTTGTTTGTTTATAAAAAATAGGACCCTTATCTTCTAGTTTAATTGCCAACGCTATAATTGGAAAAAGGGGAGAGGTAAAAAGTAACAAAAAAGTGGCAAAGAAGACATCCGTTATTCTTTTTGTTTTATCAAAAAATTCCTTTTTCCCCTCTTTTAAATTTTCAATAAACCAGGAAGAATTTATGAATTCAACAGGGATTTTTTTAAAAATTTGCTCATAGGCATTGGCAAGATTTAAAATCTCCACTTTTAAACTAAATAGATCAAAAAGGGCTTTCTCTCTTTTTTTAACTAAACTTGTTTTCTCTGCCAAAATTAAAATATCAAAATTAAGCCTTTCTTTTGATTTAACTATCTTCTCTAAAATTTTCTTATTTAAAAACCCAACAAAATGCCATCCAATTTGGGGGTTCTCTTTAAGACAATTTGCTAATTTTTCAGCACAAGAATTTATTCCCAAAATTGCCACTTTTTGCTGGAAATGTTTGGAGTAGAGGCAGAAAATAAACTTTCTCCAAAGAAATAAAAAGGCACAAAAAATGATTGCAAAAACAACCAAGTTTTGTTTTGGTGAGATTTGAAAATTTTTGAAGAGATAAAAGAAAAGAGAGGAGGAGACAATAATTAAGACAAACAAGACAAAAATTTTACCGGCCAAAGAAAAAATATCTTTTAGTGTCCAAAGATTGTATCCCTCAATTAAGACAAAAAAGAACAGCCAGACAATGAGAAGAAATGAAAAAGGGTATAAATGCTGGAGGAAGATAGACCAATTAAAATCTTTTCCAAACCCAAAAATTAGGGTTATAATTAAGGCAGAGAGAAAGAGAAAAAGGTCTCCAAAGAAAAGTAAAAATTTTCTAAAGACAAAGCCAGATTCCATTAATTTTATTTTATCTTTTTGAGAGCTTTTGAGCAATTATGGAAAGCGAAAAAATAGAGAAATTATTTTATCTTTTTGTTTTACTCTCTACATATTTTTTGGCCTTTATTCCCTTTGTCATTGTCCCCCTTTATTTTCCCTTTACTGTCCCAAAATATCTTTATATTATTGCCCTAACAGAGATTGTAATTTTTACCTCTCTTTGTTTGTATCTTCTAAAAAACCCAAAATTTTTAAGAATAAGCCCTTTAATGTTAATCCTTGGAGGGTTTGTTTTTATTACTCTCCTTGCTTCAATTCTGGGAATTAACCCTATTTTAAGTTTTTTTGGAAAGTTTGACCGTTCAACAAATGTAATTTTACTTTTGCATTTATTTTTATTTTCTTTTTTTGCCTCTTTTATTTTTAAGAAAAATTTCTGGCAGGAATTTTTTCTTCTATCAGTTATTGTTGGGGTCTCAATTTCGTTTATTTTAATAGGTTCGCATCTTGGATTAGTTGATGAATACAATATTAAAACTGGAGTTACTTTTGGAAATAGTTCATTCCTTGCAACTTACCTTTTGTTTATTTTATTTTTTTCTTTGTATTTTTTGCTGGAAAATGAACTTTCAGAGAAAATTTTGGTCTTCGAAAAAAAGGAGACAAAATTTATAGGATTTTTGGGATTTGCTATAAGTAGTATAGGCCTTTATTTAAGTATGGGAAGGGCAGCAACCTTATCTTCTCTTGCGGGCCTAAGTTTAATTTTTTTATTATATTTTGCCTTTGAGGTTGACAAAAAGGCAATAAAAGAACTTGGCAAAATTGCATTGGGATTCTTTTTTCTTTTCTTTTTTCTTTTTTTGATTTTTTTCCATTGGCCAGATAGTTTTGTCCAAAAGTTTTTTTATCCTCAAACAACAAAGGCAAGATTTGTTGTCTGGCAGGGAAGTTTTGAGGCTGCAAAAATAAGGCCAATTCTTGGATATGGACAAGAGACATTTGAACTTGTCTATTTAAAGCATCTTGATCCCGTATTATTTTCGCCAGAGGGCGGGCAGGAGGTAAGGTTTGATAAAGCCCACAATATTATATTTGAAACCCTTATCTCCTCTGGAATTTTGGGCCTTCTTTTTTATCTTTTGATTTTTATTTACGCTTTTTGGTTTCTTTTTAAAAATTATTTTCAAAAAAAGATAGGCTTTGCTTTGATGTCTTGCTTTTGCGCTTTATTGTTTGCCTATTTTTTACAAAATTTAACTGTTTTTGATACCCCTACAAGTTATTTTCTTTTCTTTCTTGTTTTGGGGTTTTTGGCCTCAATTGATCAAAAAGTTAAGTGGAGAGATGCAAAAATCACCTCTTTTAAGAAAATATTAATTTTGTTTCTTTTCTTTGCCTTCCTTTTTGCTTTTTATTATCTTTTTATAAAACCGGCCAAAGCAACTTATTTCATGGCTTACCTTCTTCAACAAAATTTACCCTCTCGGGAAAGAATGGAGAGGTTTAAAGAGATTGAGAAAGGTTTGTTATTTGGAAAATTTCAGGCAAGAGAAGCGTATGCTTTAAAAGCAAAAAGTGAATATGAAAAAGGAAAGGCAACAGAAAAGGAGATGGAATTTGCTGCAAAACTTCTCAAAAAGAATATAAAAGAAGTTCCAGATGATTATTACAGTATGCTGTTTTTGGGACAACTTTATAATGTGTGGGGGAAAAGGGATAAGGAAAAATTGAAACTGGCAGAGGAGATTCTCAAAAAGGCAATTGATTTATCTCCCAAAAACCTATATGCCTATTGGCATTTAATTGAAACAAAAAGAAAAGAGGGCGATCTAAAAGGCGCTCTAAATTTAGCAAAACTTGTCTTGGCCATTCAGCCAAGAGACCCTTATTCTCAAAAATTATATTCTGAGATTTTGGAGGAAATAAAATTGAAGAATTTAAAAAATTAAATCCAGATATTGTTTTAACCTATTATGGTGATTCTTTTGATTTTGAGGTTTTGGATAAGGGCTGTGAAGAAAACAAAATAAAATTAGTTCTTTCAAGAGACAGAAAAGAGACAAAATTTTCAAGAAAGGCAAGAATTTCTGCTGCAAGAATAAAAGGAGAAAGATTTGGAAAAATTGGCAGAGTATTGTTTGAAAGATTCACAACTTACCTTTGAACTAGGAAAGGTTCTTCTTCCCCAAATTTTTGAAATATATCAACAAAAAACTTTATTTTGGAGGGGCAGAGGCAATTATAAGTAATGATAAGCATTTACTTTCTTTAAAAAAATTTCAAGGTGTGCCTATTTATACATCTAAATCGTTTTTGGAAAAAATTAATTTAAATTTATGATTTTTGATAAATTAAAACAATTAAGAGAAATAAAGCAGATTCAGGAAAAACTTAAAAAAGAGACGGTTGAAGTTGAGAGAGAGGGGATAAAAGTTGTTTTGAATGGAAATTTAGAAGTGGTAGAAATTGTGCTTAACCCAGAACTTGAGAAGACAGATCAAGAGGAAATTTTAAAAGATTTAATTAATCGGGCAATTAAAAAAATTCAACAAAAAACAATGGGCGAGGTATTTAAAATAATCTCTTAAAATATGGCAAAAATTTTTGTTGTTAATTCAAGAGAAGAGAAAGAAGAGCTTTTAAGAGAATTTCGTTTTCCTTTAAAGAATCTTGAAAATTTATTGAACGAGGCAAGAAGCTTGATGAACGAAAAATAAAATTTAATTAAACTTCATTTCCTGGTTTATGAACATAGAAAAATTTATTCAATCAATTACAAAAGAGGCGGGCAGAAAACTTTTGAGATATTTTAAAAAAGGGAATAGGTTGCTTTCAGTTAGAGGGACTTCAAAAGAAGTGGTGACTCGATATGATAAAATGATTGATAAATTTTTAATTCAAAAAATTCAAAAAGAGTTTCCGGATCACAGCATTTTAACAGAGGAATCTGGCTGGATTAGAAGAAAAAAAGAATTTTTATGGATTGTTGATTCTTTGGATGGATCCTCAAACTTTGCTAATCAAAATCCTTTATTTTCTGTTTGTGTCTGTCTTTGTTTAAAAAATGAGCCGTTTTTATCTACAATTTATGCCCCGGCTATTGATGAGTTTTATTTTGCCAAAAAATTTAATGGTGCTTATTTGAATGGCAAAAGGATTAAAGTTTCAAAAATTAAAAAACTAAAAGACAGTTATATTGTTTATTGCGAAGGAAATGAAAAAAACAAAAAAAGGATTGCAAAAATATTTTATGAAATTTACCCAAAAGTGCTTGATTTAAGAAAAATTGGTTCTGCGGGAATTGAGAGTGCCTGGGTCGCAAAGGGAGCGGTTGATGGATATTTTACAACAAAAATAGATCCTTGGGATGTTGCCTCTGGTATTTTATTAGTTCAAGAAGCAGGGGGCAAAGTTTCTGATTTTAAAGGAAATACTTGGCAACTAAAACGATCTAATTTAATTTTTTCAAATTCTTTGATTCATAAAACCCTCCAAAACACCTTCCCAAATTTTGACGAGAACTGTTCTCGCTAAATTTTTTACTGATTTTTGACGAGAACTGTTCTCGCTAAATTAAATCTTTTACTGATAATATTCGACCTAGCAAAAATCCGCCTTAATGTTTAACATGACATGTTAAACAAAGATAGGGAGCTGGTTGTTGTTTTTATTTAGGAGTTATGATAGAATGTTAAAGTAAAAATAAATATTAAAAATGCAAAAAGAAAAAATTTTAGAAAGAAAAGGAAGAAAAATAAGTTTGCTGGGCAATGAGGCGATTGCAAGAGGAGCATTGGAGGCAGGGGTTGATTTTGTTACTCAATATCCTGGAACTCCTTCTTCTGAAGTAGGAGATACTTTTTTTAGGTTAAAAGAGGAAATTAAAAAAATTAACCCTCTTTTTTATTTTGAATATTCAACAAACGAAAAAGTGGCACTGGAAGTAGCTGCGGGAGCGGTATTTTGCAAAAGCAGGGCATTGGTTTCAATGAAAAACTTTGGTTTAAATGTTGCCTCGGATTTCTTTTTCCCAATTTCTCAAATTAGAATTCCGGGTCAGTTAGTTATCTTGGTGGCAGATGATCCATCCTGTTGGAGTTCGGCTCAATCTGAACAAGATACAAGACATTTGATTTTTGGAGCAAAAATCCCAATGCTTGAACCCTCCTTTCTCCAAGAGTCAAAAGATTTTGTTATCTTTGCTTTTCAAATTTCAGAAAAATTTCAAATTCCGGTAGTAATAAGGCATACAACAAGGGTTGCTCACCAATCCGGCCCGGTAGTTTTGGGAGAGATTAAGAGACCAAAAGAAAAAAAGTTCAAATTCAAAAAAGACCCAAAAAGATTTGTGACAACACCCCCGCGGGTTTTGGAAATGAAGGTTGATTTGATAAAGAGGATGGAGAAGATAAGAGAGGTTTCTGAAAAAAGTTCTTTAAACAAAATTTTTAATCAAAGCCCAAAATCAAAATTTGGGATCATAACTTCTGGGGTAGGATTTTGCTATACAATGGAGGCCTTAAAAAACTTAAATTTAAAAATTCCTGTCTTGAAACTTGGATTTGTTTTCCCTTTGCCAAAAAAGAAAATCAAGAAATTTTTGGAGAACAAAAGGCAAATTTTAATTGTTGAAGAAGGAGACCCGTTTTTAGAGGAGAAAATAAAAGAGATTGCTTTTGAGGCAAAATGGAAAGGAGAAATTTTTGGAAAAGAAAGTTCTTTTGAGGGAGGAAGAATTTGGAAAGAAAGGAAAACAATTCTGCCAAGTGTTGGAGAGATAAAGTCCGAATATGTAGAGGAGGCAATTTTAAAAATTTTAAATAAAAAATCAATCTATAAAAAACATTTAAAAGAGTTTTTAGAAATAAAAGTTCCAAAAAGAGTTCCTTTGCTTTGCACCAATCCCCCCTGTCCTTATTGGGCAATAGTTGGAGCAATTAAAAAAGTTTTAAATCCAGAAGAAGTAATTTTTGGAGGGGAGATTGGCTGTTATATGCTTTTTTCTCACAAAATAATTTCTCTTCAAGATTATCTTTTCTGTATGGGTTCTGATATTGGGATTGCTGATGGAATTTCAAAAAGATCAAATCAGAAAATAGTGGCTTTTGTTGGCGACTCTTCCTTTTTCCATGCCTCTATTCCTCAACTGATAAATTCCTCTTTCAATGAAAGCTCCCCTTTAATTATCATTTTAGAAAATCAGACAACTGCAATGACTGGCCATCAGCCCCAGCCCGGTTCAAAGATAAAAATTGAAGAGATAGTAAAGGCCTGCAAGATAAAACATCTAAAAGTCATAGATCAGGTGAAAAACCCAAAAGAACTTGAAGAAACTATAAGAGAATTTATTAAGTTAAAGGGGCCAAAGGTAATTGTAGCAAGGCATATATGTGCCCTTCTTGAAAAGAAATTAAAGAACAGAAATGAAAAAAGATAATTTCAATTTAATAATCTGTGGAGTAGGAGGGCAAGGACAAATTACCTTGTTGAGAATTTTATCAGAGGCAAGTTTAATGGAAGGAAAAAATTTTGTTGGAGCAGAAACCCATGGGTTATCTCAGAGAGGAGGTTCAGTTGAGGTTCATTTTAGAATGGGAAAAGTTTTCTCTCCTTTGGTTCCTCAACTTTGTGCTGATTTGATTTTCTCCCTTGAAATGCAAGAGACGCTGAGAGCGATGTATTATTGTAATAAAAATACAGTTGTTTTGATTAACAAAAAAATTATTCCCATTGTTGGGGAAGAAAATTTAAAACAAGAAGAAGTTTTATCTCAAATTAAAAAATTTACCAAAAATATAAAAATTGTGGAGGCCTCAAGAATTTGCCAAGAAAAATTTAAAAAAGAAATTTTGGCAGGGGTTTATCTTTTAGGTTATGCCCAGGGGAAGAAGATTCTCCCCCTAAAAGAGAAATTTTTAAAAGAGGCAATTAAAAGAGTAATTCCTCAAAAGTATCTTGAAATTAATCTAAAGGCCTTTGACCTTGGAAGAAAATTAAAAGATGATTGATTTTTTGGGATGTAAAATTGATGTTTCAAAAAAGGTTTTCATTCCAAGGCCTGAGACCGAATATTGGACAAAGGTTGCAATTGATGAGATTAAAAAAAGAAAAGGAAATATTAAAGTTTTAGATATTTTTGCAGGGACAGGATGTGTGGGTATTGCGGTTTTAAAACACACAAAAAACACCTTTGTTGATTTTGTTGATATCTCAGATGAGGCCTTAGATCAAATTTTGAAAAATTTGGCTCTTAACAAAATTCCTCCTCAAAGATACAAGATCATAAAATCAAATATTTTTAAAAACCTCTCTCAGAAAAAATACGATTTTATTTTGGCAAATCCTCCTTATGTGGCTCTGGAAAGAATAAAAGAAGTAGATAAAGAAGTTTTAGAAAAAGAACCTCATATTGCCTTGTTTGGTGGGAAAAAAGGGCTTAAATATATAAAAAAGTTTTTAAAAAAAGCAAAAAATTATCTAAAACCTTCGGGAATAATCTATATGGAGTTTGATCATCGACAAATTGAGGAAATTAGAAAAATTTTAATAAAAAAAGAATATCAGTTTGAATTTTTTAAAGATCAATTTAAAAACTGGAGATTTTTAAAAGCCTGGGTATGAGGTTCAAAAAAACATTTTTAGGGAATAAAAACTCAGAAAAATTACTTGTAGTATTTCATGGATGGGGGGGCAATTCTTTTTATTTGCGTCTTTCTTTGAAGCCATTTTTTAAGAATTATAGCTTTTTGTTTTATGATTACTCTGCCGATATTTTAAATCCAGACCCTTTTTCTATTTTGAAAAATTTTCAAACAATAAAAAAAGATTTTTATAACCAACTTGAGATTTTTTCTGAAAAAAAGATAATTCTTTTTGGAACAAGTTTGGGCTCTTTTCTTTCTACTTATCTTGCCAACATTCCTCAGGGCAGTAATTTGGAGAGATTGCTTCTAAACACAATTGGTTCAAAAATTTCAGAAACTTTTTGGTATGGAAAAGCCACCCAAAAACTCAAAAGAGAAATGTTAAAAAAAGGAATTACCTTAGAAGACCTTAAAGAGATGTGGGAAGAAATTGAGCCAAAAAACAACATCCCCCAAAGAGAGAATTTAAGATATTTAGTTTTTTTGTCTAAGAAAGAAAAAGTGATACCTTTTTATCTTTGCGAGGAGTTTTTAAAATTACTTGAGGGCAAGCCCGCAGAGATATATTTTAATAAGTATTTAGGACATCTGGGAGCATGTATGTTTAACAATTTTCGGATAAAAAAGATAAAAAAATTTTTAGAAAAATAAAAAGGCGTCCCGCAAGCGGGACGCCTTTGTTTTTAGAATGTGCCAAAGAGATCGAAGCCCACTCCAAGTGTAGCCCAGGAAGATATGTAGCCCTTCCGCTAAGAAATG
>JAJOKZ010000020.1 GCA_021129555.1 Minisyncoccota bacterium | reverse complement strand
TCCCATCATTGAATAAATAGGTTTTATCATCGAAATTGCAAACACAGCAATCACCCCTCCGATTAAAAGAAGCAGAATTGGCTCAATTACAGAAGAGAGGTTCTGGGTTGTATTGGTCACCTCTTCTTCTAAAAAATCTGCCAATTTTGCAAGAACTTGAGATGTTTCTCCTGTCTCTTCCCCTACCTGAATCATCTGCAAAAATACCGGAGGATAAATTTCTGGAAACTTCTCCAAAACCTCTGAAAGTTTTCTACCCTTTTTAATCTCCTCCTTTGCAATTTTTAAACTCTCTTTAAAAAGGGTATTTGAGACAGAATGAGGGGTAATTTCCATTGCCTCTACAATTGAAACTCCTCCCTGAATTAAAGAACTTAAAGTCCTTGCAGTATAGGCAGTATTTATTTTTCTTATAAGCGAAGAGACAAGGGGTATTTTTAAAAGAATCCTATCAATTATCCTTCTTGTTGATTTCCTCTTCATCAAAAATATTAAAAGAAAAGGTATGCCTATCAAAATAGCCAAAAGAAGATGCCAATTCTTTGCCAAAAGATTACCTGCCTCAATAACTATTTTTGTGATCGTGGGAAGTTCAATGCCCAGGGCCTCAAAGGCTTCACTTAACTGAGGAACCACCTTTACAAGCATTACAACTCCAACTAAAATCATTGCCACAACAACAATTACAGGATACATTAATGCTCCCTTCACCTTTGATCTCACTTTAAAACTTCTTTCTAAATGAAAGGCTAAAACTTTTAATGAGCGAGTAAGCCCTCCAGTTTTTTCCCCTACTTTTACCATACTACAGTAGAGTTGGGGAAATATCTTAGGATAGTGAGCAATTGCAGAAGAGAAATTTTCTCCCTTTATAATTGCTTCTTTGATCTCTAAAAGAACTTTCTTAAAATATTTGCTTTTTGTCTGCCTCTGAAGGGTTTGAATTGCTCGAGGTAAAGGCACCCCTGCCTCAATCATTACTTCTAAATTTCTTGTAAACATTAATTTCTCTTTAAGAGAAACCCTGCCAAAAAATGAGATAGTAATTTTGCCACGCTTTTTTTGACTCTTTGCTGAAATCAAAACATAGCCCTGAGATTTAAGGATTGTATATAAATCTTTTAGGTCCTTTGCAAAAATTTTTCCCTTTTTTGTCTCCCCTGTCTGAGATTTAGCAATGTATGTATACTCTGGCATTTTATTCCATAATTACTCTTAAAACTTCCTCTATAGTTGTAATTCCCCGGGCTGCCTTTACAAAACCATCTTCAATCATTGTAATCACTCCCTCTTTTTGGGCCCTTTGTTGAATTTGGCCAGATGTTGCATTCTGGATTATTAATTTTTTGATGCTTTCAGTTACTGGCAAAACCTCAAATATCCCTATTCTTCCTTTGTATCCATCAGGACAGGTTTTTGTTGATTTGGGGTCAAAAAAAGTTACATCTTTAATACTGCCTTTTTTCTCTAAGAGACCTTCTTTTTTTAAAATATCCTCAACTCTTTTGATATTACAATATTTGGAAATTTGCTTAATTTGTGAGCTGGATAGGTGATATTCTTTTTTTGCCTCACAGAGACGTCTTACAAGTCTTTGAGATAAAATTAAATTTAGGGTTGAGGCAATTAAAAATGGCTCAATTTTCATATCAATTAAGCGAGGGATAGCCCCTGCAGCATTGTTTGTATGAAGGGTTGATAAAACCAAATGGCCGGTTAGGGCTGCATTTACTGCTAATGATGCTGTCTCATTATCCCTTATCTCTCCTACCATAATGATGTTTGGATCCTGCCTTAAAAGGGCACGCAAACCATTTGCAAAGGTTAAACCAATCTCTGGTTTAACTTGTGTTTGATTAACTCTTGGCATTCTATATTCTATTGGGTCTTCAATTGTTGAGATATTAACCTCAGGCGTATTTAAAATTTCAATCATTGAATAGAGAGTTGTTGTTTTTCCAGAACCAGTAGGACCAGTGACAAGAATCATTCCCGTTGGTCTTCTTAAAGCTGTCTGGGCATCCTCCAATGCTTTTCCTCTCAGGCCCAACTCCTCTAAATTGTATCCCCTTGCCTCTTCTGCTAAAAGTCTCATTACTACCTTCTCCCCATTTAAGACCGGAAGAACTGAAACTCTTACCGAATATTTATCTCCGTTATTTTCAAACTTAAACCTCCCATCTTGGGGCAGGCGATGTTCATCCAATTTTAAATTTGCTAAAACCTTAATTCTGGCAACAATGCCAGGTGCTGCCTGTTTTGGTAAAGTCATTGCATGGCGCAAAATTCCATCAATTCTATATCTTACCAAAACCTCGTTTTCCATTGGCTCAATATGGATGTCAGAGGCTCTGTCTAAAACCGCATGTTTTAATAAAGAATCGGCAATTTTTATTATCGGAATTTCTTGAGCAATTTTTTCAAGTTCCTCCCTTTCTTTTTCCTTGTCTTTTATCTCCTCCACCTTAATCCCTTTTGCTTCTTTTTTGATAAGTTCGGCAAATTCTGCCCCTAAAGTTTTTCTGTATTGCAAAAGAGCGTTTTTGATGCTCTCTGGTGTTGTCAATCTTGGCAAAATTCTTAAATTTGACTTTTTCTTTATAAATTCTATTGTCTGCAAGTCTTCTGGATCAAGCATTGCAACTTCTAAATCTTTTCCTTTTTTTCTAAAGGCAACAATGTTGTGTCTTCTCGCAATTGGTTCTGGAATAATCTCTAATACTTCTTTCGGAATAATCTCCTTTTCTAAATTAATAAAAGGGATGCCTAAAATATAGGCCTTAAGTCGGATTAAATCCTCCCGAGAAATTAAACCCTCATTTAATAAAACCTCTTCGAATTTTTTGCCGGTTTTTTTTGCTTTTACTTCTGCCCTTTTTATTGTATCTTTTTTAACAAGGCTCGAATCTTCCAAAAAAAGTTTTAATTGTTTCTCCTCAACTCTCATAATTTAAAAAATTTTTAACCTTTCCTACTATCTCCTCTAAACTATAATTTGCCTTTACAAGATAGGTAGTCGCTCCCAGTTCAATCGCCTTCTCAACATCGGATAAATTTTCCAAGTTTGTAAGAATTACAACCGGAATATCTTTTGTTCTTTCTTCTTCTTTTATTTTTTTTAGAACCTCAAGTCCGTGCATTCTTGGTAAAATCAAATCGAGTAAAATTAAGTCAGGTAGGGTTTCTTTTGCCAAACGAAGACCTGTCTCTCCATCAATTGCACTTATAACCTCAATCCCTTCTTGTCTTAGAAGATCCCCCAAAGATTTTTGGAGGGCTGATTCATCTTCTATAAAAAGCACTTTTGCCATATTTTTGTAATTTTATATTTTTAATGAAATAAAAAAGGTTGAACCTTTGCCCTGTTTTGTTTTATACCAAACCCTTCCTCCGAGTTTTTTCATTACTTCTTTTACAATATAGAGACCTAAACCTGTTCCCCGGGTATTTATTTGAGAAGCATTTTCTCCTCTGAAAAATTTCTGAAATAAATATTTCTGATCCTTTTTTGAAATTCCAGTCCCTGTATCCTCAACTGCAATTATAATTCTTTTTGGCTCTTTTTTTACTTTTATCTTTACTTTCCCTTTTGGTTTGTTATAAGTAATTGCATTATTAATAAGATTTCCAATTGCAGTTTTTAGCATTGTTCTATTTGTTGAAAGAAAAATGGGCTCCTCTAAATTCTCTATCTCAATTGAGACATTTGAGGCCTTGGCAAATGCAAGATGGGCCCTTATTGTCTCATCTATTAGTTCATTTAAAGAAAATTTTTCCTGAATTTTAAAAATTCCATCCTCCCTTAGGCGGGCAACAATCAATAAATCATTTAATAAACTTTCTAATCTCTGACTATTTTCTTTAATGATGGTGTAATACTCTTCTTCCTCAGGCGATCTTTTTTTAGTAATAAGAAATTGGGCTGCCCATTTTAAATTAGTCAAAGGAGTACGCAATTGATGGGAGACGATGTCAATGAACTCTTCTTTTACTTTATTTACCTCTAATAATTCCTCTAATCCTCTTGTGATAGCAAAAGAAATCACAAACCAGATGGCGGCAAGAGTTAAAACCCCAAAGGCAACCAATCGGGGATCTTCAATATATTTGCTTCCCAAAAAATAAAAATAAACACAACTTAAAATATTTATCGCCCCCATTAGGGCAAAAAGAAAAGAGGGACATTCCCAAAGAGGAAGATTGTATTTTTGACACCCAGAGAGTTGGAGAACTTTTCTGAATAATTTTCTAATCATTTCTTTATTTTATCATAATTTTTATATTTACAACAATAATATTTTTTGGTAATCTCTAATTGACGGGGTGTGGCCCAGATGGCTAGGGCGTCGGCTTTGGGAGCCGAAGGTCGCGGGTTCAAGTCCCGCCACCCCGACCAGAATTTAATTATTGATTTTATGCCTAAAACCTTTCAGAAATTAATAAGCGGGTATAGTATAATGGTAGTACGGGACCCTTCCAAGGTCCAGGTACGGGTTCAATTCCCGTTACCCGCTCTCAACTGGGCTAGGTCCAACCTAGCCCTATTTTAATACTACATGTTTAACATGACATGTTAAACATTTCTATTTCCTTTTGATATATATGGGGTGGGAGTTGAAATAAGGTCGAATCTCTGTTAATTTTTAAAAGCAAAAGCCGGCAAGAGTCTTGCCGGCTTTTGCAATACTAAAACTGGCTCTCACAAAAAATACTTTTTCTTTACTTTATTTATTTTACTTTGGCTTTTAAGCTTTTACCCGGTCTAAATCTTGGAACCTTCATTGCAGGAATTTTTATCTCCTCTCCTGTTCTTGGATTCCTTCCAACCCTTGCCTTTCTTTTTACAACAGTAAATGTTCCAAAACCAGTCAAAATTACATCCTTTCCTTTGGCTAATGCCTTTGTGATCTCATCTAAAAGAACATTTAAATACTCATTGCAATGGGCTTTTGAGCATCCTGTTTTTTTGGCCAAAACTTCAACTAAATCTTGTTTTGTCATATTTTTTAATTAATTTATTTTTCGACCTTTAATCTTTTGATAATTTTGACTATCTTGCATATTCTACCACTCTTTTCTCTCTGATGACAACCACTTTAATCTCGCCGGGATAATTCAGCTCCTCTCTAATTCTCTGGGAAATATCTTTTGCAAGTTTATATGCCTGATAATCATCTATTTCCTCTGGGCTTACAAATACTCTTATCTCCCTTCCTGCCTGAATTGCATAGGCCTTCTCTACCCCTTTAAACGAGAGGGCAATATTTTCTAACTCCTCTAACCTTTTTAGATAATTCTCCAAAGTATCCTTTCTTGCGCCAGGACGCGCACCCGATATTTGATCTGCTACCTGTACAATTTGGGCCTCAACTGACTCATGGGGATATTCTTCGTGATGAGACTTCATCGCATCAATCACCTCTTTTTCTATTCCAAATTTTTCTAAAATTTTCATCCCAATTTGGGTATGGGAACCCTCAACTTGCTGATCAAGCGCCTTTCCTATATCATGCAAAAGTCCGGCCTTTTTGGCAATCTTTACATCTGCTCCAATTTCTGCTGCAAGAGCCCCTGCCAAATATGCCACCTCAATTGAGTGCAATAAAACATTCTGCCCAAAACTTGTCCTAAACTTCAATCTTCCCAAAAGCTCTATCAACTTTGGAGGAAGATCAATTACTCCTGTATCATAGCAGGCAGCCTCTCCTGCCTTTCTTATCTCCTCCTTTACCCCTTCCTCTGTCTTTTTAATAATCTCCTCAATTCTTGCAGGTTGAATTCTCCCATCTTCTATTAATCGCTCAAGGGCTAATTTTGCAATATATCTTCTAATTGGGGAGAAGCTTGAAAGAACCACAACCTCTGGGGTGTCATCTATTACCACCTCGACTCCGGTTAATTTTTCAAAGGCCTTAATGTTTCTTCCCTCCTTTCCAATAATTCTTCCCTTCACTTTATCTGAGGGTAAAGCCACTGTTGTAACAGTTGTCTCTTGGGCTTGTGAGAGAGCGTATTTTTGAATTGCATCTGCTAGGATTTTTTGGGCCCGTTCTTCTAATTTTTTTCTCCCTTCCTCCTCTAAATATCTCAATTTCTCTAATAACTCCTTCTTTGCACTTTCTTCGATTTTTTTAATTAACTCCTCCCTTGCCTTCTTCTCTGAAAGCCCGGCAATCTTTTGAAGTTTTTTCTTTTCTTCTTCAATTTTTCTCTCATATTCCTCTTTTAATTTCCTTACCTCTTCCTTTATCTCTTGAAGTTCTTTCTCTTTTTTAAGAGTATCTGTAATTTTTGCCTGAAGAATTCTCTCTCTTTTTGCCAGAAGCTTTTCTGTCTCCAAAATCTCTTTTCTTCTCTCTATCTCTTCTTTTCTTGCTCGTCTTATTATTTGGTTTGCCCTCTGATGGGCTCTGGTAATTATTTTTTCTGCCTCAGCTTTAGCACTTTCTATTTTCTTTTTCAAATTCCTCTCTATTGTTCCCTGACGTTTTTTTAGAATTGTTGCTCTGGCAAAATAACCCAAAATCGAGCCCAAAACAATTCCTAGCACTCCTGTGCCCAGAATTGTTTGGTAGCTCATATTTTATAATCAAAAAAGATTGGTAAACCGCTATATTCATCGATTTACCCAATCTTTTTAATTAATTCTAAGTGTGGAGCCTATGTCTTTTTTGTTTCAATTACACCATCAATCAAACCATAATCTTTTGCTTCCTTAGCAGAGAGATAAAAATCTCTATCTGTGTCTTTTTCAATTTTTTTCAATGACTGACCTGTGTGTTTGGCAAGGATCTGATTAATTTTATTTTTAATTTTAACAATTTGCTTTGCAGTAATCTCAATCTCAACTGCCTCACCTGTCACTCCTCCAGCAACCTGATGAAGTAAAATTTCAGAATTTGGAAGGACAAATCTTTTTCCTTTCTGGCCTGCAGCCAGAAGCACTGCTGCCATAGATCCTGCAAGTCCAATGCAAACAGTGGAAATTGGACATTCAACATACTGCATTGTATCATAAATTGCCAGCCCTGCGGTAACAGAGCCCCCGGGACTATTAATGTAGAGTTTTATCTCTTTTTTTGGATCTTTTGAGGCAAGATAAAGTATTTGGGCAATAACAAGATTTGCCAAGGTATCAGTAATTGGCCCTGCTAAAAAAACAATCCTATCCTCTAAAAGACGGGAGTAAATATCGTATACTCTTTCTCTCATTCCTGATTTTTCTACAATTGTTGGGATAATATTCATAATTCTTTTTGGGCAAAACTTTCCAGAAACTCAAGAGTTTTTTGATTCTCTATCCTTTCTCTAATATACTCCAAAAGAGCCTCTGGGTCAATATGTTTCTCTGCCTCTTCTGGACTTCTAAATTGAGTCAAAAATTTATCTGCCTCCTCTTTTATCTCTTCTTCTTTTGCTTCTATATTCTCTTTTTTTCTGATCTCTCTTAAAATTAGGAATTTTTTAACCTTGTTTTGAACTTCTTTTAGAAGGGAGGTTCTGAGCTCTTCTTCTGTTTGATTTATTTGTCTTAAATACTCATCAAAAGAGATGCCAAGAATTTGTGAGATGTTATTTTTTAACTCCTCCATTGACCTTTCAAGCTCTATTTCAGATAGGGTTTTTGGAACATCTACCTCTGTTTTGTTTGCAATTTTTGTTAAAATCTCGCCCTGAACTCTCTGACTCTCAATTTTTTCTTTCTCTTGCAAAATCCCCTCTCTGATATTTTTTTTCAAATCCTCTAAATTTTCAAATCTTCCAATACTTCTTGCCCACTCATCAGAAATTTCAGATATTTCTATTTTTTCAACACTCCTCAATTTAATTTTTAATTTTACCCTCTTGCCTGCTAAATTTTTATTGAAATAATTTGCAGGAAAGACAGCCTCCACCTCCTTTTCTTCTCCTTTTTTCATTCCCACAATTGCCTTTTCTATCTCTGGCAAAAGATAGCTCTCTCCCAGAATCACCCTCTCTGTATGTTCTCTTCCTTTTTCAATCTCTGAAGATGACCAAATAACCTCTACAAGATCACCAATTTGAGCAGGTTCATCTTTTGGAATTCTTTTGGCTCTGCTTTTTTGAATCCATCTCAAAGTCTCCTCCACCTCTCTTTCCTCCACCCCAACCTTTCTTCTCTTAACCTGTGGGGCTATTTCTTTATAATCTGGAAGAGTGATTTCTGGCAAAACGCAAAGAGTAATTTTAAATTCCATTGGATTATTTGGAACAAGTTTTAGAATCTCAATCTTTGGAGTTCCCAAAACCTCAAGTTTTGTCTCTTTTAAAATTTTTAAATAAGTATCTTTTATTGCCTCATTGGCTACTTCTTCCAATAAATTTTCTTCAAGCAAAAAACTGATTATCTCCTCTGGCACCTTTCCTTTTCTAAACCCTTTAAATTCTAAATTTTTTTTCTTCTCTCTTATTTTTGTTTCCAAATAAGGTTTTAATTCCTCAAATTCTAAATGAACCAAAATTTCTTTTTGGGATTCAGGTAGGTTTTTTGTTTCAAATTTCATAAAAACAAGGGGAGGGCAAGTAAGGAAACCACCCCAATTAATTTTATGAGAATATTTAGCGATGGGCCTGCGGTGTCTTTAAAAGGATCTCCAACAGTGTCTCCTATCACCGCAGATTTATGAGCACCTGATCCTTTTCCTCCAAAATTTCCTGCCTCAATATATTTTTTTGCATTGTCCCAGGCAGCTCCTGAATTTGCCATTAAAAGAGCCAATAAGAATCCAGAACCCAAGGCCCCAACTATAAGTCCTGCCACTGCTACTCTTCCCAGAATCACTCCGATAAAAATTGGAACAACAACAACTAAAATTGCTGGGAAGCTCATCTCTCTTAAAGCTCTCTTTGTAACCAAATCAATCGCCCTTTTATAATCCGGCTTTTCTTGTCCCTCCAACAATTTTTTCTCTTTAAACTGCCTTCTTACCTCCCCTACAATCTCCAATGCACCCTCAGAGACCCCTTTCATTGCCAGGGCTGAGAACAAAAAAGGAAGCATTGCTCCAACAAAAAATCCTGCCAAAAGTTTTGGATCTAAGAGATTAATCACCTCGAGATTGCTTTTTTGGGAAAAAGTTACCAGCCAGGCAAGAGCGGTTAGGCCTGCTGCCCCGATGGCAAAACCTTTACCTGTTGCAGCAGTTGAATTTCCAACAGCATCTAAGGCCTCGGTTCTTTGTCTTGTCTGGGGTGTTAAATCTGCCATCTCAGAGATACCTGCAGCATTGTCAGCAATTGGACCGTAACAATCAGTGGAAAGGTTTATTCCCAAAACTCCCAAAAGCCCAACCGCAGATAAGGCAATACCATATAAACCCCCAAAATAATAGGCAAGAATAACTGCAATAGCAATTGCAACTATTGGTAAAACTGTGCTTTTCATTCCCACAATCAATCCTTCCATAATCACATTTGATGGGCCAATTTTGGCCGCCTTTGCTATCTCAAAAATTGGCTTTCTCTTCTCTGAGGTATAGTATTCTGTTGTCTTTGCAATAACCATCCCACAAATAAGCCCCACCAAAACTGACCAAAAAAGCGAGAGGTTTTTAAAATACAAAAAGCTCAGAAAGAAAACAAAAACAATCATCAAAATATTGGCAATCAAAATGCTTCTCTCCATTGCCTTTCTTACACTCTCTGTCTGATAGGTAAATTCTTTTTCCTCTAATCCTGGTTTTATTCTCATTGCAAAACTAGATATAAGGGAGGCCAAAATCCCTGAAATTGCAATTAAAATTGGGAAAATTAATCCTTTTTGACCAAAGACAATTATCCCAATACTCATTGCTGCAATGATTGTTGAGACATAAGATTCAAAAAGGTCTGCCCCCATTCCCGCAATATCTCCAACATTATCTCCAACATTGTCAGCAATTGTAGCCGGGTTTCTTGGATCGTCTTCGGGAATGTTAAGTTCTGCCTTTCCCACAATATCTGCTCCAACATCAGCGCTTTTTGTATAAATTCCGCCCCCAACTCTCATAAACAGGGCCACAAAGGAGGCGCCAAATGCATAATTTATTAAAAGGGTTGGATTTTTAAAAAGGAGCCAGATAATTATTACTCCAAAAAGTCCCAGTCCCACAACTAAAAAACCCATCACCTCTCCCCCAGAAATTGCTATCTTAAAACTCTCAGAAAAACTTTTCTGTGCCCTGCTTGCAACTCTACTATTTGAAAGGGTTGAAATTGTCATCCCCACATATCCTGCCAAACTTGAAACAGCCGCTCCAAAAAGAAAAATAAAAGGTGCCTGCCAAAGTTTTTGTACCAATCCCAAAATCAACCCTACCAAAAGCATAATTGGAATCATTGCCCTAAATTCTCTTTTCAAAAATGCCCTTGCCCCTTCCTGAATTGCTTCAGATACCTCTTTAATTTTTTCCTCCTCTACTTTTATTTTTTTAATTTTTTTGGCAAGGTATAAAACAAAAAGAATGTTCAAGAAAACAAAAAATAAACCAAGAATTATAAACCACTCCATATTTTATTGATCATTGATTATTAATTATTTAGGCTTCTTTTTTATTGGGTTTCTCGACCTTGTTTTGAGTTTCTTTTTCTTCAACAAATGGTTTTACATCTATCTTCCACCCTGTCAGTTTTGCTGCCAATCTTACATTCTGTCCATCCTTCCCAATGGCAAGAGAAAGTTGATCCTCTGGCACTATAACCTCTGCCCCACCCTTCTCTCCAAGTTTTACCTCAATTACTTTTGCAGGCGAGAGAGCATTTGCAATAAACTCTTTTGGATCCTCTGAAAATTGAACAATATCAATTTTTTCTCCATTAAGAGTATTTATAACTGCTGCTACTCTTGTTCCTCTTTGTCCCACCATTGCCCCAATTGGGTCTATCCCTTCTTGTTCTGAGGATACAGCAATCTTTGTTCTTGAACCTGGTTCTCTTGCAATTGCCCTAATTTTTACCTGACCTGAGGTAACTTCTGGCACTTCAATTTCAAACAATTTTGAGACAAATTTTGGATATGCTCTTGATAAAATAATCATTGAACCTTTTGGGGTCTTTTCTACTTTTTTTATCAATACTCTTAATCTTTGACCGGGCTTATAAAATTCATGGGGGATTTGTTCTTTGGGGGGCAAAACTCCCAAAGTTTTTCCCAGATCTAAATATATATTTTTGCCCTCAATTCTCTGGACTGTTCCTGAAACTATCTCTCCTTCCTTTTTGGAAAATTCATCATAAATACTCTCTCTTTCTGCCTCTTTGAGCTTTTGCAAAATTACCTGCTTTGCGGTCTGGGCTGCAATTCTTCCGTAATCTGCTTTTGTCTCTAAAGGAAAAACAATTTCATCTCCGGGTTTTACATTTGGATCAATTTTTTTTGCCTCCTCAATCATTATATGTTTTTTTGGATTAAACCTTATCTTTCCCTCTTCTGGCTCTTTCCCTTCTTTTTTTAGTTTCTCAAATTCTTCTTCTGTATAAACCATTGGTTTATCAACTACTATCTTTGCCTGCCAGAACTTTACCTCTCCTGTCTCTGGATTTAATTTTGCCCTAATTATCTCCCCCTTCTTGCCAAAATCCTTTTTATAAGCAGCAGCAAGAGCAGATTCTGTTGCCTCAAGAACCCTCTCAAAACTTAACCCTTTCTCCTCTGCAATCTGCAAAAGGGCAGAGGTTAGTTCTTTTAGGTTTTTAAGCATATTTTATTTAAAAAATTAAAGTCCGATTTATCGGACCATTTTTATTTTAGACCCTCTCTTTTAAATGTCAAGCGTCTTTTTAGATATTTTTAAAATGCTCAATTTTTGCTTTTTTGTTTTCAAAATCCAAAAGAATGGTGATTAAATCAATCTCAAAAGGCCTTCCTCCCAACCTATGCTTTCTTAACCAAATTTCTGCTAAATTTTGCATCCTTTTAATTTTTTTGGAATTTATTCTCTCTGATGGGTCAAAATACTTATTTTCTTTTTGAGTTTTTATTTCAAAGAAAACAATTATTCCTTCTTTTTCTGCAACAATATCTATCTCTCCAAATTTCTTTCCCTGTCTTGAAAAATAGGTAAAATTTTTGTCCAAAATTTTATATCCCTTTTTTTGAAGATATTGAATGGCCAGATTTTCACCAAACTGGCCAGTTTCTTTTTTGTCCATTTTTATTAATATGGCTGTTTTTTGTCCATTTTCCCCAATGACCGCTGTTTTTTCACAAGTTTTCCACAGATTTTATGGACCCAGGGGGATTTGAACCCCAACCTCCACATTGCGATTGTGGCGTTCTTCCAATTGAACTATGGGCCCAATTTATGGAAAAAGGCAAAAAATTCTAATTGTCTTATCCTTTTTTGAAAAGATAACCCTGTTTTTTGTCTTAAAGGTCTTTTTAAACCTTTTTGCTAATTTCTTGGCAACTTGGTTTTGGGTAAAAGTAATTCTCATCATCCCTTTGGCAATATCTTCAATTGAAACAATTCTTGCTAAGGGGTCTCTTCTATATTCTTCTTTTGCAAAGTTCTCAACAAAATTGGTTATTTCCTCCTTTTTCTCTTCAGGACAATTTTCTAAAATTAACTCCCCCTCAAATTTTTCCTCCTTTATCATTTTACAGGCAGGACAGAGTTCAAATCTTACCTCTTTATCCTCTCTTAATTCTGAATAATCTTCTAATGAATGATGCCAAGATTTATACCAATAAAAACACTCACATTCGGGACAAACAACAATATCTTTTTTTCCTTTTTTGTCTCCTTCTTTTTTCTTTTTTGGAAAATGCCAGGGAAAATTTTTAGGAAGAAACTTTTTCATAATTTTTAACTTAATAACTTAATCACTTAACAACTTGATAATTCAATAACTCAAACACTTAACCTGTCGGGGCACCCGGATTTGAACCGGAACTACTGGCTCCCGATGCCAGTGGGCTTCCATTACCCCATGCCCCGGTTTGAGTAATTGACAGATTGTCAGACAGTCAACTGACCCAGTATTTCTTCTTTGTCATCTCATCTCTTTTTTCAACTATTTGATTAATTTTTGCCCTTGCCTCTTCTGCTTTTTCCTTTAACTCTTTTTCTGTTAATTTACCTAACTTTTTAACTTTTTTCGCTAAATATCCTTCATTATTCTTTTTTGGGTCATCTAAAACTTCGGACAATAAAATGTCAAGAATTTGGCCAATTTTTGGGCCGGGCTCAATTTTTAGAATGTCCATTATTCTGTGGCCATTTATCTTAAGCATTTTTGTATCAATTGGATCTTGTGATACCTTCTCAACCACATAAAGAAAATGGCGCAAACGATAGGGAAGTGCCTTTGGACAACCAGAGCCAATTCTATCAGCCATTCTTAACTGGACAAGTTCCTCAATGCTCTCCTCTCCTACCTTTCTTAAAAGACGCCGAACAGATGACTCAGTCACTTCTCCAACATTGTAATAAAAAAGATGATATCTTACCAATTTTGCTATTTTTTCAATATCTTTTTTGGAAAAACGAAGTCGATTTAGAATTTGGGCAGTCATTTTTACTCCCAAAACCTCATGCCCATAAAAAGTAGCATCCGGCCCCTCCCCCCTTTTCGTTCTTGGCTTTGCAATATCGTGCAAAAGTGCTGCTAATCTTACATATTTATTAAATTCCTTTTTTGCTGCAAAATCCAATGATCTTATTGCATGTTCATAACAATCATAAATATGATGTTTATTTTGAGAAACTTTATAACCCTCTAAAAGTTCAGGAATAATATATCTCAAAAGTTCTGTTTCTCTTAAAAGCTCAACTCCCTTTGCTGCATTTTTCGACATAATAATCTTTAAAAATTCATCTCTTATTCTTTCTTTTGAAATAAATTCCAAAAGCCCAGCATTTCTTTTGATGGCCTCGAAGGTATTTTTTTCTATTTGAAAATTCAAAGTGGTCGCAAATCTGACCGCTCTCATTAACCTTAGGGCATCTTCTTTAAACCTCTCATCAGGATTTCCAACTGCTCTAATTATTTTTTTCTCCAAATCCCTCTGCCCCCCAAACGGATCAATAAGCTTTATATCTTTTCCGAGTTCAAAGTTTGGTTCTTGGTTCTTGGTTCTTGGTTCTTTTATCTCTATTGCCATTGCATTCACGGTAAAATCTCTTCTTGCCAGATCTTGTTCAATTGCCTTTGCCCAGATTACTTTATCCGGATGTCTTTTATCTGTATATTTTTCCTCAATTCTAAAAGTGGTTATTTCTATTTCTTTGAGGGTAGGATCTTTTGAATCTGTCAGAACAGTTACTGTACCAAATTTATTATCAAGATAGCTTTTTGGGAAAATTTTGGCAATCTCTTCTGGTTTTGCATCTGTTGCAATATCCCAATCTTTTGGTTTTTTGCCCATTAGTATATCCCTTACACATCCCCCAACAATATAAGCCTGATATCCTTTGTTTTTCAATTTTTCTATTGCCAAAAAAACTTCTTTTGGAATTTGAATTTTTTTTTCTTTGACATCTTGGTTTTTCATTCTATTTTATCTCTTGTCTTTTTTCAATTGTTTTTGTATTATTGATTAATGATCATTAATCAATTTTTATCCCCGTAGCTCAATTGGATACCTGCCTGCCGGCAGGCAGGGAGCGGATGGTTCTCTCTATCAATCCTTTTAGGCCCTCGTGGTGTAACGGATAACATCCTGGTCTTCGGAACCAGGGTTCCAGGTTCGAATCCTGGCGAGGGCTCAAACAAAACTTCCTCAAACTTTCACTATCATCTTACCAAATTTAATTCATAAATCAAAGAAGAAAAATCCCAACAGATGGGGAGAGCAGGCAGGTGGCGGAGCCGCCTGTCTCTAAAAAATTCCTGCTAATCCTTTCGCTCGCTTTCAGAAATTATTTTTTTGTCGTTTTTTATAAGGGGGTAAAACTTCAAAGCATTGATGGCTAAATCCCCACACCAATGCATTGGTGTGGGGGTAAATTCAGATTTGTTAGCCAGATATTCCAAATATCTTTTAACCCCCACACCAAAATTTTGGTGTGGGGGTTAATGTCTTCATTGGCAATTTCCTTTG